>NZ_JAIWYM010000008.1:0-228743 GCF_020515595.1 Pseudomonas sp. MWU16-30323 | reverse complement strand
AAAAATCCTCGTATCGAAAGATACGGGGATTTTTTTTGTGCGCGGAATCCTGACCGCACCACAAAACAAATGTGGGAGCGGGCTTGCTCGCGAAAGCGGTGTGTCAGTCAGTGCATCTGGCACTGAACCACCGCTTTCGCGAGCAAGCCCGCTCCCACACTAACCGAGTCCTATCCGGGAACGTGCTGTCAGTGCAGTTTTAGACGCGGCTCAGTGCCTCGCCCAATCTTGCTCCCCAGCATCAGCATCGCCGTGCGGAAGAAGCCATACAGCGCCATCTGGTGCATGCGGTACAGCGACACATAAAACATCCGCGCCAGCCAGCCTTCCAGCATCACGCTGCCCGTCAGGTTGCCCATCAAGTTACCCACAGCCGAAAAGCGCGACAGCGAGATCAGCGAGCCGTAGTCAGTGTACTTGTACGACGGCAGGTCCTTGCCCTCGATCCGCAGTTTCAGCGATTTGGCCAGCAACGACGCCTGCTGGTGAGCCGCCTGGGCCCGTGGCGGCACATTGCGATCGGTGCCGGGTTGCGGGCAGGCCGCGCAGTCACCAAAGGCGAAGATATTTTCGTCGCGAGTGGTTTGCAGGGTCGGCAGCACCTGCAGCTGGTTGATGCGGTTGGTTTCCAGGCCGTCAATGTCTTTGAGGAACCCTGGCGCACGAATCCCCGCAGCCCAGACCTTGAGGCTGGCCGGAATCACCTGGCCGCTGCTGGTGATAAGGGCGTCGGCCGTCACTTCGCTCACGGCGGAGTTGGTCAGGACGGTCACCCCAAGTTTCTCCAGGGTTTTATGCACAGGCCCGCCAATACGCTCCGGCAGGGCAGGCAATACCCGTGGGCCGGCTTCGATCAGGGTGATGTGCATGTTTTCCGGCTTGATCTTGTCCAGGCCATAGGCAGCGAGTTCGTGCGCGGCGTTATGCAGTTCGGCGGCCAGCTCGACCCCTGTGGCACCGGCGCCGACGATGGCGACGCTGATCTGCTCCACCACATCCGTCTGCCCGGCGTGAGCGCGCAGATAGTGGTTGAGCAATTGCTGGTGGAAGCGCTCCGCCTGTTTGCGGGTGTCGAGGAACAGGCAGTGTTGCGCCGCGCCTTCGGTGCCGAAGTCATTGGTGGTGCTGCCGACGGCGATCACCAGGCTGTCGTAGCCCAGCACCCGCGCGGGCACCAGTTCCCGGCCTTCTTCGTCGAGGGTGGCGGCCAGCTGGATTTTTTTCTGCTCGCGATCAAGCCCGCTCATGCGCCCCAGCTGGAACTCGAAGTGGTTCCATTTGGCCTGGGCAACATAATTGAGTTCGTCTTCCGAAGAGTTCAGCGAGCCCGCCGCCACTTCGTGGAGCAGGGGTTTCCAGATGTGGGTGAGGTTGGTGTCCACCAGCGTGATGCTGGCGGTGCCGCGCTTGCCCAGAGTCTTACCCAGGCGGGTAGCCAACTCCAGGCCGCCGGCGCCGCCGCCGACGATAATAATACGATGGGTCATGGGGATATCTCGCAAGGCTAAAAGAAATCGGTGCGGTTACCCGAGCGAGCGCAAGGCAGCTCATAGCGTCAGGTAACTCAGAAGGCGGCTCAGCAAACCCAGGCCGATCACTGCAACCAGCACCACGGCAAGGAGCAGCCAGGGCCGGAAAGGCTTGCGCTCGACTTGGTTCTGGGACAGTTGCAGGTACTCTTCGACATGCTGTTGGTCGTCGGGGTTCAGGCGGCTGGTCATAAAGGCCTCGTCAGGTAGACGTTGCTAAAGGGCGCCACGTTACAGTCGGGTGATTGGCGGCATCGACAGAAGCATAGTCGTTGACCCGATCACAGGCTGATGCCCACATCGAACACTATGCTGCGGCCCAGATTGTTACGCAAGAAGTCCGGCGCGTCCGGATGCGCGAACAAAACGCGAGCAAACGTCGGGCCCACCAGGGACAGCGAACGCCAGCCCTGGCGCAGGTACTCGGTGGGGGGCGGGAAATGACTGTTGAGGTCGAGTACTTCGCGCTTGAGGCTGGCGAAGGCGATGAGGTCCAGCTCTCCCAGGTCCATCCCGCGTTCTTTATAGTTGTGGGCCTTCTTGCGCAGGGTCGGCGCCAGGCGCAGCAGGAATTCGTGGGCGGGAATGCGCCGGGGCTTGGCTTCTCGTCGAACCAGCTGGCTCAGGGAAAACGCGCTGCGCCGACGCAGCAGTTCGTCGCGCCACTCGTCGTTCAGTCGCCGACCTTCGTCGAGCACGAAAAACACCTCGAAACTGGCGTCGCGAAACAGCACGTCCGGCGGCTCTTGCCCGGCGGCGTGGAATTCTTCGGCGCGGTAGGGCACGTTCAAGCCTTGTAGCAGGCGCTGGCAGACCCAACGCTCACGCTCCCATTTGCGGGCATTGGACAGGAACGCGTTGGCTTGTTCGGCCGCTACGGTGAGCAGGCGCAAATAATCTGAGTCATCCATGTCACCAGCTTAGCGTCCAAATGATGACCGCAGGAAGTCCCGCGTCAAAAGGTCGGTGTAGACTGGCGACTCGACAGTTTCCCGTGGCATGAGGAGTATGCAGTGAAGTTTTTGGTGGTGCTGTTCTTGAGTCTTTTGCCCGTGTGGGCCCAGGCCGTCGAAGTGGGAGAGCGTGTTGCTCCCTGGACCTTGCTTGACCAGTTCGACCAGGCCTACACCCTGGATGACCAGGCGCAAATCTTGCTGGTGGCGCGCAGCATGGACGCCGCCAAAATCGTGGACGCGGCGCTGCAGGGCCAGCCCAAGGGGTATCTGGAAGCACGGCACGCGGTGTTTCTCGCCGATATCCAGCGCATGCCCCGGCTGATTGCGAAGATGTTCGCGGTGCCGGCCATGCAGGCCTACAACTATCGCGTCATGCTCGACCGTGATGCCCGTGTAACCCCGCGCTATCCGGTACCTGTGGATAAAGTGCTGTGGCTGCAACTGGATCACGGGAAGTGGGTGGCGCAGCACGAATATGACTCCGCCGCTGAACTGCGCCAGGCCCTGGAGCAGGTGCAGCCGTGATCAGCGCAGCGGTGCTGGCGCCGGAAACCCTCAGCATCGGCTGGCTGCTGTATGCGCCGGTGGTGATGTGGGCGCTCCTGCGTTCGCCGTGGGTCGAGCTATTTGCCGACCGGCGGCGCCAGCACTTGCTGTTTGGCACAGTGTTCGCGCTGTTTATGTTGTGGCTGGTACGCCGGGATTTCGATACAGGGGTGTCCTACCACTTCATCGGCATGACCGCCGTGACCTTGTTGCTTGATTGGCCCTTGGCGATCGTCGGTGGTTTTGCCGCACAGCTTGGCCTGGTGTTGCTCGGTCGCCAGGACCTGGCGGCCGTGGGCATCAACGGCATGCTGCTGGTCCTGTTGCCGGTGCTGGTCACCGAAGGTTGTGCGCTGTTGGTGGAGCGAGCGAAGCCACGCAATCCCTTTGTGTATATCTTCTGTTCGGGTTTTTTCGCCGCCGCGCTGTCGGCCTTGCTGTGCTTGCTGGTGGGCCTGGGTTTGCTGTGGTTCGACGGCCGTTTCGCGATGCCGGAGTGGATCGAGGATTTCGTCGGCTACCTATGGCTGATCATTTTCCCCGAGGCCTTTATCAACGGCATGGTGATCAGCGCCCTGGTGGTGTTTTGCCCTGAGTGGCTGGAGACATTCAACCGCACCCGCTACCTCTCGGCGCCCTGGAAGGATGACGATCCACGGCCTTGATCCAGGTCAAATGCCGCACACGCCAGTGGTCGCATGCTCTGCAAAATTTCCAGGAGCACGGAATCATGAGTGTGTACGAGTGGGCACGGCAGGAGTTACGCAGAAGTCAGGACGCGGCGCAGGAAATCGGCTTTGACCCGGGCTTGACCCTGCGCGCCATGCTCAGTGCGGTGGTGCAGCAGAGCAAGGGCGTGCGCAGTTTTGAAGACCTGGCCGACGAGCTGCAATACCTTGCAGAGAATCTCGACGACCAGCAGGACTATGGCTTTATGCGGCCTTAGTGTTTGGGCTGAAAATCTTCGGAGAACAGTTCGTCCTCGGCGTCCGGGCTGACCGGGATCTTGTGTTCTTCCGACGCCCAGGCGCCCAGGTCAATCAGTTTGCAACGGTCCGAGCAGAACGGGCGGTTGGGGTTTTCCGCTTTCCATTCCACGGGTGCGCCGCAGGTTGGGCATTCGACGGTCAAGGGTTGGCTCATGATCGGCCTCCACGCAAAGTAAGGTAAAAGTGGTGCAGTCGCTCGACCTCGGCGTGCAGCCGGGCCAGGTCCTGGTCATTGACCAGCACGTCATCGGCATGGCGCAGGCGATCTTCGCGGGTGGCCTGGGCCTTGAGAATCGCCTGTACCTGATCTTCGCTGATGCCATCGCGCTGCAGGGTACGCTGAATCTGCAACGATTGCGGCACGTCGATCACCAGCACCCGCTGGGTCATGGTGTACTGGCCGGACTCGATCAGTAACGGTGACACCAGAATCGCGTAAGGCGATTTGGCACGCGCCAGGTGGCTGCGAATCTCCTCGGCGATCAGCGGGTGCAGCAGCGCCTCCAGCCAGAGGCGCTCGCCGGGCACTTCGAAGATCAGCTTGCGCAACGCCCCGCGGTCCAGTTGCCCGTCGGGTCGCAGCACACTCGGACCGAAGTGCTCGGCAATCTGCGCCAGGGCCGGGCGCCCGGGTTCGACGACCCAGCGCGCGGCGTGGTCGGCGTCGATCAGGTCCACGCCAAGCCGTACGAAGTGTTCGGCTGCCGCGCTTTTGCCACTGCCGATGCCGCCAGTGAGGCCAAGAATCCAGGGTGTTGTAACAGGAGTGGTCATCTGAAACCGACAGACTGCAAATAGAAGTCGGTTATTTGACCACCCCAGAGCAATGCAATCCAGCCGGCAATTGCCAGATACGGACCAAAAGGCATTGGAACCGACACTTGGGATTTGCGCAGGCGCAATAGAACCAGGCCTCCCATCACGCCCACCAGGGACGACAGCAGCAGCGTCATCGGCAGGATCTGCCAGCCGCCCCAGGCGCCGAGCATGGCCAGAAGCTTGAAATCCCCGTAACCCATCCCGTCCTTGCCAGTGATCAGCTTGAACAGCCAGAACACCGACCACAGGCTCATGTAGCCGGCGACCGCGCCCCACAACGCATCAGGCAATGACACAAAAGCGCCAAAGCTGTTGAGGATCAGGCCCAGCCATAGCAGTGGCAGCACCAGCACGTCCGGCAGCAGTTGGTGGTCTACGTCGATCAGGCTCATCGCCAGCAACCCCCAGCTCAACATCATCACCGCGCCGGCGGCCCAGCCAAAACCGAAATGCCAGGCGACAACCGCCGAGATCAACCCGCACGCCAACTCGGTGAAGGGATAACGCGCGCCGATAGGTTGATGGCAACTCGAGCAGCGCCCCTTGAGCAGCAGGTAGCTGAGCAGTGGAATATTCTCCCAGGGGCGAATCGGGTGGTTGCAGTGTGGGCAACAGGAATTGGGGCGCATCAGGTTATAGGGCGCCGCGATGGGCTCGGCGGGAAGGCCAAGGACTTCATGGGCCTGGGCTCGCCATTCGCGTTCCAGCATTTTCGGCAGGCGCCATACCAGCACGTTGAGGAAACTGCCGACAATCAGGCCCAGCACCAGCGCGCCAGATACAAACACCCAGGGTTGATAAACGAGAATCTCAGTCAGTGGTGTGCTCAAAAGGCGGTACCGAGTTGAAAGATCGGCAGGTACATGGCGAGCACCAATGCGCCGACGATGCCCCCGAGTACCACCATGATCAGCGGCTCCATCAGGCTGGTGAGGTTATCCACCAGGTGGTCGACGTCGGCCTCGTAGTGGCTGGCAACTTTTTCCAGCATGGTGTCGAGGGTGCCCGACTCCTCGCCGATCGCGGTCATCTGGATCGCCATGCCTGGAAACAGGCCGCTTACGGCCATGGATTCATTCAGTTGTGTCCCGGTGGATACGTCGTGCCGCATACGATTGATTGCCTGTTTGAACAGTCCATTGCCCGTAGCGCCGGCCACGGAATCCAATGCTTGCACCAGGGGTACACCAGCCGCAAAGGTGGTCGAGAGCGTGCGGGCGTAGCGTGCTACCGCCGATTTTTTCAGCAGTGTGCCTGCCACAGGGGCTTTCAACAAAACTGCATCGAGCCAGTGGCGAAAGCCGGTGGACGAGCGATAGGCTTTGCGCAGTCCGGCGAACCCGGTCCCCGCGGCCAAAATCAGTACCCACCAGTTGTGCTGCATGAACTCCGACAGGCTGATGACTCCCAGGGTAAAGCCCGGCAGCTGTGCACCCACACCGGCAAACAGGCCCTGGAACTGTGGCACAACGTGGATCAGCAAAATCGCACTGACAAGGGTGGCGACTGCCAGCACCGTCATGGGATAGGTCATCGCCTTCTTGATTCTGGCTTTCAGTTGCTCGCTCTTTTCCAGGTGGATGGCGATTCGTTCCAGCAGCGCTTCGAGCGCGCCCGCCTGCTCCCCTGCTGCAATCAGGTTGCAGTACAGCTCATCGAAGTAGCGTGGCTGTTTCTGCAGGGCGATGGCCAGGCTGCTGCCGGCGGCGATGTCCTGTTTCAGGCTCTGTACCAGCGCCCGCATAGGCCGGTTTTCGAAGCCGTCGGCGATGATATCCAGTGCTTGTAAAAGCGCGATGCCGGCTTTCAACAGCGTTGCCAGTTGGCGGGTGAAGAGGGCGATGTCCGCTGGTTTGACCAATGGGGCGAGGCTCGGCCAACCCGCGGATTTTTTGCGTACGCGGCCCGGATTAATGCCCTGCTGGCGCAGCAGTGCCTTGATCAATGCAGGGTTGTGACCGCTGGTTTCTCCAGATACCTTGCGCCCCTTGCGGTTGACGCCTTCCCAGGCATAGATCGCTGAAGCATCATTCATTTCGCAGTTCCGCACACAGACAGTGGAAGATTTATAGCTTAGTCAGGTGACGGATTCGGGCAGGGCCGCCTTGAGCGAAAAAATGTCAGTTTGTGCGTCTTGTTCAGCATTGGCTGCGCGGGGGTGAGTACACTGGCGCGGTTGCCGAGACGGGGGGCAGGATGCGCCTCGCGATAGGTTTTATTCTGGAGAGTGAATGTGATGCGTCAGAAAGGTTTTACCTTGATCGAATTATTGATCGTCGTGGCAATCATCGGCATTTTGGCCACCATCGGCCTGCCCATGTACACCAAGCACCAGGCCAAGGCCAAGTTCACCGCTGGGTTGGCCGAGGTCTCCGCGTTGAAGGCGGGCTTTGAAGACACACTGAACCAAGGTACGCCACCGACCCTGGCGTTGATTGGCGGGACCAGCCCAACGGCCAACTGCAAGATTGACGTGATCGGCGACATCGCCACCGGTGCTGGCACGATTGCCTGTGAAATCCTCGACGCACCCGCGCCGGTCCTGGGCAAAATCATCACCTTGACCCGTGGTGCCACGACCGGCTGGAAGTGCACCACCACGGCAGAAGACCAATACGCTGCCAAAGGTTGCACTTCCGGCGGCGCCTGATCCGAAGGTCGTCTACTGTTTACGCAGCAATGGAGAGCGTGTGCGTAAACCGCTCTACACCCACCACAAGGAAGTAGAAATTGCCGATGACGTTGTCTGTTCAGCAGCGGGGGAACACCTTCCTTCTTGTGGTGATGTGTCTGTTGACGCTGGCTATCTGCGCACCGTTCAGTAGTCATGACTGGCAACGTGCGGTACAGATATCGGTGGCGCTCTGTGCGGTAGTGTATGGGCTCTGCTTGCCGCAGACAGAGCGATGCGTTGATAGGCCGACAGTGCTCGGGGTGTGGCTGATCGGGGTGGCGGGCCTGGTTTCGGCGCTGCTGGCCCATCAGCCAATCTGGGCGCTGACCGAACTGGCGCTGCTCATCAGTTGCGGCGCCATTGCCGTGGCTTTCAGCCGGGCCAGGCGCAACGGGGATGAATCCCTGGACCGTGTCTTGATCCTGTTCGTATTGCTGTTGTGCATGATTAAAAGTATTCAATATCTGCACGCAGGTGTCCTCGCCTTTACCAGCGGCGAATCGGTCGTAGACCCCGATTTGCTGTTGTCCGGATTTTCCAACAAGCGCTTCTACGGCCAGTTCCAGACCTTCACCCTGCCACTGCTGGCACTTCCCTTGCTGGTTTCAAACGTCGCTCGCCCAGTGCGGGGCGCGGTGTTTGCGCTGCTCTGTGTCTGGTGGCTGATCGCGATCAGTGGTGGTACCCGCGGCACGTGGCTTGGTATGGGCGTTGCGGGTTCCGTCTTGATGTTTTTGGGGCTGCAGGGTCGCCGCTGGGTGGTCTGGCAGTTGGCGGCACTGGCCTGCGGGTTGTTACTGTACTGGCTGGTGTTCAGCGTGCTGGCAAAGTACTTGGGGATTGAAATTTCCAACGCCGCCGCGGACCGCCTGACTACCAGTTTGTCCGGGCGTGGACCTATCTGGTGGCAGGCCTGGCACATGATTCTTGAGCGTCCTTGGCTGGGGTTCGGGCCGATGCATTTTGCCGACATCGCCAACGACATTGCGGCTCACCCTCACCAGGCGATTCTGCAGTGGGCCAGCGAATGGGGCGTCCCGTCGACACTGTGCGTGATTGCGCTGGTTGCGTGGGCGGGTTGGGCAACCTTGGGTGTGTTGCGTGAGCGTGCGTTGTCATTGGCGCCCGTGGACCTGCTGCGCCTGTGCCTGTTTGCCTCGTTGATCGGTGCTCTGACCCAGGCACAGGTGGATGGGGTGATCGTGATGCCGGTGTCACAGCTCTGGCTGGCGCTGGTGGTCGGTTGGCTGATGGCGTTGCATGTGTGGCGCATTCCATCGGTCGCCCCGGTACTGGTGTTGCACCGCGTGTGGATGGCAGCGAGTGTCGTGGCCGTGGGCGTGCTGGTATTCGTCGCGATCCGTGACGTGCCTCACCTCACCGAGCGCAGCAAGCACTACATGGGGCAGAGCAACGATCACCTGCAGCCACGCTTTTGGGTGCAAGGAGTGATTGCCCTCGAAAAGCAGTGAGTTGCCGGACGTCCAAGGCAGTGCTAGCTTTAGCCCACCGCCCGTGTAGCTCAGCCGGTAGAGCAGCGCACTCGTAACGCGAAGGTCGCAGGTTCGATTCCTGTCTCGGGCACAAAGGCAACACAGTTTTCAGATGATCCCAGAATGGTTCTGAAGGCCAGACGAACCGGTATTCATGCCTGTTCTTTTGTATCTGCGCGACCTTGATGACCCAGATGCATCCCCATTCCTCGATCTAAGAGAACGACATGACCACACAAGAAATGACCCAGGAAGCGCGGCACGAAGCAGCCCTCAAAAAGTACGTCGCGGAGTCGCCGGAACTGCTGGATGAGATCAAGGACCTGAGCGCCGATGATCAAAGGGACCAGATCCAATGGGCATTTGAGGATGAGGCCGAAGCCCAGGGCTTGCAGCCATGGGAGCTCACCCTGAAGTACACCTCCACCCCCGAAGCGTTCGAGGCGGCGCGCCTGGCGTTGCACAAGGAAGCGGCCGAGGTGCTGGGTGTCGACTGGAACGAGTATTGCGGGATGAACAACCTCGCGATCTGACACGAGCTTAATGTGGCGAGGGAGCTTGCTCCCGCTGGGTTGCGAAGCGACCCCAAAAACCTTGGGAGCGCTGCGCACTCCAGCGGGAGCAAGCTCCCTCGCCACAACAGCTAGCGCTTAGATTTAAGGGTGTCTCAGAGGCTAAGCCGCATCGACAAATCCACCGCCTTCACATCCTTGGTCATCGCCCCGATGGAGATGTAGTCCACGCCAGTTTCAGCGATGGGCAGCAGAGTGCTTTCGTTGATCCCGCCACTGGCTTCCAACTTGGCTTTGTCGCCGTTCAGGCGCACTGCTTCGCGCATGTCATCCAGGCTCAGCTCATCCAACATGATGATGTCGGCGCCCGCCGCCAGTGCTTCGCGCAGTTCCTCCAGGCTTTCCACTTCGATTTCCACCGGCTTGCCCGGGGCGATCTTGTGGGCGGCGCTGATGGCCTGGGCAATGCCACCGCAGGCCGCGATATGGTTTTCCTTGATCAGGAACGCGTCATACAGGCCGATGCGGTGATTGTGGCAACCGCCGCAGGTCACGGCGTACTTCTGCGCCAGGCGCAGGCCGGGCAGGGTCTTGCGGGTATCCAGCAGCTTGACCTGGGTGGTGGCGACAAAATCCGCCAGGTATTGGGCACGGGTGGCAACCCCTGACAGCAACTGCAGGAAATTCAGCGCGCAACGCTCGCCACTGAGCAGCGAACGGGCCGGGCCTTCGAGGTGAAACAGCACCTGGTTCGGGCTGACGCGCTCACCGTCGCGCACCTGCCAATGCACGGCGACGCGTGGGTCCAGCTGGCGAAACACCGCTTCTACCCAGGCCGTGCCGCTGATGACGGCGGCATCGCGAGTGATGATCGTGGCCTTGGCCAGGCGTTCGGCCGGGATCAGTTGTGCGGTGATATCCCCACTGCCGATGTCTTCCAACAGTGCGCGACGCACGTTGGCTTCGATTTCGGCGGTCAGGTCGGCTAGACGAAGATTGGGCATGACAGGCTCCACAAACAAAGTGCCTGGATTATAGGGGCAGGGCGGGCCTGAACCCAAGGCGACAGGTGCCACTGGCGCTGCTCATTTACCCAGTGATCACAGAGTTTGCTGGCGCAACAACCCTCATTTGCAAGATAATCTCGCGCCTTGCAATTGGCGTCATAGCTTTGACGTCGTCGTGATAGTCTGTTTTTCGCAGTGCTCCGGGGTACTTTGCCCCGTTGCCGCACCGATCTTCACACACTCGAATACCGCCGTTTCAGGAGGCCAGGATGCACAATGACGGGAAGGTGGTGCCGATCAATAAGGCACGGGCGACGCCGTCACCGCTCGCCCGCCTGCCGGTGGTATTGCTCCAGGTCCGTGACAAGGCGGCGCAGCAACTCAGGCAGGGATTGCAGGAGCTGTTTGATAACGCCGACGACACCCTGTTCGAAATGGCCGACAAGTCCCGCAGCAACGTCGACCACGGTATTTTCTTTGAGGCCATGCGCGACTTGCGCCTCAAGCGCAAGAATTTCGAGCGCGGCTTCATGGAGCAGCTCTACGAGGCGTTTGCCAATCTTGGCAACGTGGAGCGCGGTGATCTGCAACTGATTCCGGTGGTGTCCTACGCGGCGGTGCCCGGCGTATCCGGCGACGCGCTGGAAAAAGCCGTTGCCCTCGAGGCCATGCTGGGCAAGGTGCTGCGCCGCGATGGCCTGGCCCTTGGGCAGTTGACGGCGCGTTTGAACGCGTTGCTCGACAAGCACATGGATGATCGGGATAACCCTCTGGGCCCGGCGATGCTGTGCGCGTTCTTTCTGCAAGCGGGACGCAGCCTTGGCGTGGAGATTCGGGTCAAGCTGATCATCCTCAAGTTGTTTGAGAAATACGTCCTCAGTGATGCCGACTTGTTGTACGGCGAAGCCAACCAGTTGCTGATCGCCACCGGCGTATTGCCTGAGCTCAAGGCGGTACCCTCGCGGCGAGCGGTCGCCACCACCGAGTTGCCTGAGGACACCCCACCGACTACCGGCCATCCCGCAGACGATAGCGGGCAGGAAGTCTTCGCGGCGTTGCAGGAATTGCTGACTGCGGTGCGCGGCAGCGTGGCCCCCACCCTTGAGGCCAGCGCCGAGACCCAGCCAATCTCCACCCGTGACCTGCTGCGCCTGCTCTCGCATTTGCAGCAATACGTGCCTGCGCCCGAGGTCGAGGATGACTTCGACCTGCGCAACCAGCTCGAACAATTGCTGACCCGGGTCAGCGTAAAGAGCGGCAAGTCGCGGGTGGTTGAGGACGCCGACGAGGACGTGATCAACCTGATCGCCATGCTCTTCGAGTTCATTCTCGATGACAGCACGGTGCCCGAGTCCCTCAAGGCCCTGATCGCCCGCCTGCAGATTCCGATGTTGAAAGTGGCGGTGCTCGACAAGAGCTTTTTCAGTCACGCCAACCACCCGGCGCGGCGCCTGCTCAATGAAATCGCGGCGGCGGCCATGGGCTGGAGCCAGCGCGACGATTATCAGCGCGACAGCCTGTACCTGCACATCGAGCAGGTGGTGCAGCGGTTATTGAACGATTTTGTGGATGATCCGGCGATCTTTTCCCAGCTCCTGACGGAGTTCACTGCGTTTACCCATGACGAGCGGCGCCGCAGCGAATTGCTGGAGCAACGTACCCGTGATGCGGAGGAGGGGCGCGCCCGTACCGAAATCGCCCGTCAGCGGGTGGCCGAGGCCCTTAATCTGCGGCTGATGGGTAAAGTGCTGCCCGAGGTGGTGGTGCAGTTCCTGCAGCAGGCCTGGAGCCAGGTGTTGTTGCTGGCCTGCCTGAAGCATGGCGAGCGTTCGCCGCAATGGGCGGGCGGGTTGCGCACCATGGATGAGTTGATCTGGAGTGTCGGCCTCAGCGAAGACACCGAAGCGGGGCGGCACTTGCTGGAACAGCTGCCTGAATTGCTCAAGGCCCTGCGCGACGGGCTAAGCGGCGCCGCGTTTGATCCTTTCATCACCCGGGAATTTTTTACGCAGTTGCAGACGCTGCATGTCCTGTCTTTCCGGGGCAATGTCGATGGAAAGTCTTCGCTGTCGCAGGTTGAGGTGCGCGAGGCATTCGTCCTCAGCCCTGCTGCACCGGCCCTTGAGGTGAGCCTGCCGGAAGATGACCCCGACCTGCTCAAGGTTCGCCAACTGCGAGTCGGTTGCTGGGTCGAATTTCAGGAAGACGCTGAAAATACCCTGCGCTGCAAGCTGACGGCGATTATTGCGCCGGGCAATACCTGTATTTTCGTCAATCGAACGGGCCTCAAGGTCCTGGAAAAAAGTCCGGTTGAACTGGCATTGGAGTTCAAGCGCGGTGCGGTGCGAACCCTGGATGATGCGCTGCTGTTCGACCGTGCCCTGGCCTCGGTGATTGGCAATCTGCGCCAACTTCATTGCGCCAAGTGATCGCAACCAGACAGCGGAACGCGGCATACTGAGTCACCTCAGCCTCGTTCAAGGAACCTGTATGCAGTTGGACCCCGCCAGCGGTTGGTGCCAGGGCATTCGTCATTGCCCCTCGCCCAACTTCAACGAGCGCCCCGGTGGCGAGATTTCCCTGTTGGTGGTGCACAACATCAGCCTGCCTCCGGCGCAATTCGCCACCGGCAAGGTGCATGAGTTTTTCCAGAATCGTCTGGATGTCACGGAACATCCCTACTTTGAAGGTATTGCCGACCTACGGGTTTCTGCGCATTTTCTGATTGAGCGTGATGGCGCGGTGACGCAATTTGTTTCGTGTCTGGACCGTGCCTGGCACGCCGGCGTATCGAGCTTCGAGGGCCGTGAGACCTGTAACGACTTTTCCCTGGGAATTGAACTGGAAGGTACCGATGACCTGCCGTTCACCGACGCCCAGTATCAATCCCTGATCGCCCTGACGCGCCAGTTGCTGGCGGTGTACACGGGCATTACCCGCCAGCGCATTTGTGGCCATAGCGATATCGCCCCGGGACGCAAGACCGATCCCGGACCCGCTTTTGATTGGGCGCGCTTTCGCAGCGCCTTGCAGGATGGAGGACACGCACAATGAGTTTTCTGGTGTTGGTGTTGGCGGTATGGATCGAGAAATTCTCGGCCCTGCGCCAGCGTATACAACGTGATGGTGGTTGGCTGCGGGAGTTGGCCAAGCTGGAGTCAAGCGCCAGCCTGGGCAAGCGGCCATGGCTGATTCTCGCGCTGCTGGTGCTGCTGCCGGTGGCACTGCTCGCGCTGTTGCTGTTGGTGCTGGAGCCGGTGGCTTATGGTTTGTTGGCGCTGCCGGTGCATTTGCTGGTGGTGATCTACAGCCTGGGCCGTGGCGATCTACTGGCCGGGTTGGGCCCGTTCCGCGATGCCTGGCGCCGGAGTGACCTGCAAGCGGCCGAACATGTGGCCGAGCGCGACGTGAGCATCAGCGCCGACAGTGGCGAGCAACTGCTGGAGCGCGTCCAGGGCCATCTGTTATGGCAGGCCTACCAAAGCTTCTTCGCGGTCATTTTCTGGTACTTCCTCCTCGGGCCGGTGGCTGCCTTGGCCTACCGATTGCTGGCGCTGGCGACCGAGCACAGCAAGAACCCGCTGGTGGCCGAGCGTGCCGGGCAATTGCGCCATGCCTTCGACTGGTTGCCGGTACGCCTGTTGGCGGCGAGTTTTGCCCTGGTAGGCAACTTTGTGGCGGTCGGCCGGGTGATGTTGCATGAGTTGCTGAGCTGGGACATCAGCGCGGCGCAACTGGTAGAAAAGGTGGGCCTGGTGGCCGCTGAAATCCCGCCGCCGGTGGTGGGACCTGAGGGTATCAACAGCCTGGACCGTATCTGGGAATTGCTGCTGCGCGCCGCCGTGCTGTGGTACGCCGGCTTTGCCATCTGGACTGTGCTGCCCTGATCCACACTGGCAGGGGCGAGCAACTCGCTCCTGCCGTTAACCTTAAGTTACAAACCTCCTTTTCGAATTGAGCTATACAGACAGAGCGCCAAATAGTGGCTATCTGCCGCCGCCCTGCGCCCTCAATAAAAATAAAAGAAAAGGGAGTTCACCTGTGAAGAGCTTGCTCTATCCCGCCGTCGCGTTCATGAACCGCCTGACCTTCGGCATGAAGTTCAGCCTAATCAGCGTGCTGTTCCTGTTGCCGATGCTGGCCACCAACTATTACCTGGTGCGTGACTCCTGGCGTGAATTCCAGGGCACCCGCGTCGAGCTGCAAAGCCTCGACCTGCTGGGCAGCAGCCTGGCCCTGCGCCGCGACCTGGAAACCCTGAACAACCAGGTCCAGATCAACGCAACCCTCGGCCAATCAGGCAAAGCCGGTGATATTGAAAGCCAGATCGTCGCCCTGGAAGAGAACCTGCTGCAGCGCCTGCAAGGCTTCCACGCCCTGTCTGCCGACCCCGAGCAAGCCGCCGCCTTCGAAGCCAAGCGCGATGAAATGATCGCCGCCTTCAAGGCCCAGCAACAGGAAACCTCACTGCTCAGCAAAAGCGCGCTGATCGGCAAACTCCTCAACCAGGCGCAGATGCTCAGCCAGATCATCGCCAGTCAGTCGGGCTTGAGCCGCGACCCTCAGGGCGACCTGCGCCAACTCAGCGAACTGATCACCAGCGTCACCCCGCACGTCACCCAGACCCTGGGCGAAGGCCGGGCAATGGGCGCTTATTCGTTGGGCCAGGGCTTTCTCAACTCGTCCTCCAGTACCCGCTTTGACGAATTACTGCAGCAACTGGAAAAACTCCAGGCCGAATACGGGCTGAAACTGCAAGACGCCCTTGGCTCCAGCAAGCCCGCCCACGCAGCGTTGGCCAGCCTGGCCGATGCGAGCAAGGCCAGCCTCAAGCAAGGCAGTGAGTTGTTCGAAGAGCAGGTCGTCGTGGCCGAAACCCTCGACGCTCCATGGCAAGGCTTCTACGACGAAGTCAGCAATTTGATGGCCAGGACCTATCAACTCGACGAAGCCACCCTGACCTTTCTCGAGCAGCAACTGGAGCAACGCCTGTCAGAAAACCGCACGCATATGATCGGATTGGTAGCGGCCCTGGCGTCGGTGTTTTTGCTGATCTTCTATTTGTACGCCGGTTTCTACGCCTCCACCCGCACCACCTTGCGCCGCCTGGGCGCGACGATGGACAAGGTGGCGGCCGGTGACATGACCGTCACCTTCATCGCCCACAGCCGCGACGAACTGGGGGATTTGGGCCAGGTGTTCAACGCCACCGTGGCCAAAATCCATGACCTGATCGAGCGGGTAGGGCACACCGTCAACCAGGTCGAACACCAGGCCGGGCAAGTGGAATCGGTCTCGGCCAGCAGCAACCAGGCCGTATCCGGCCAGCGCAGCCAGATCGAGCAAGTGGCGACCGCCATGAACCAGATGTCATCCACCGCCCAGGAAGTGGCTCGCAGTGCCGCGGCGGCGGTCAGCAGTGCCCACAGCGTCAACGATGAAACTGTCAGCGGCCGCGGCCTGGTGCAGTCCCAGCAAGGCAGCATCGCGGCGTTGGCCTTGGAGATCGATCAATCGGTGCGGGTGATCAACCAGTTGGCCATCGACAGCCAATCCATCAGTGGTGTGCTGGAAGTGATCAAGAGCATCGCCGAACAGACCAATCTGCTGGCGCTGAATGCCGCCATTGAGGCCGCGCGTGCCGGTGAGCAAGGACGCGGTTTCGCCGTGGTGGCCGATGAGGTGCGCACTCTGGCCCGGCGCACCCAGCACTCCACCGAGGAAATCGAGCAGATGATTGCCAAGCTCCACAGTGGCGTCGGCGCAGCGGTGAAGGCCATGGGCAGCAGCCACGAGATGGCCACTGGCACGGTGGGACAGTCGGAAAAAGTCCAGCAGGCCCTGGAAAATATCCTCGGCGCAGTAGGCATGATCGTCGACCAGAACCAGCAGATTGCCGCCGCCGTCGAGCAGCAGACTGCCGTGGCTCACGACATCGATCAGAACATCGTCGAGATCAACCGTGCAGGTGAGCATGCGGCGCAGGGCGCGCACCAGACCGAAGAAGCCAGCCGGCAGTTGTCCTTGCAAGTGATCGAGCTGAAGCAGTTGATCGGCGCCTTTCGGGTGTGAGGCTTCGATGTAGGAATATTCCGCGAGTCACGTGGCGCCAGTCTCATTTTTGACGTTGATCTTTTTCCACTGCCAAAATGGGTGAGAATTGATTCACCTATTTACGCGGAGGTTCGGTCATGACCAACGCAGTCGTCGGCGTGAGAGGGCATTGCACTCATTGCGATATGTCTTTTGAACTCAAGCCTTGGCAACTCAATGCCATTGCCATGGATGTGCCTTTTGATTGCTCGTATTGCCATAAGGGCGTGCAGCCGAGTTGCCCCAAGCAGCTGAAGCAGTTCAAGTCCCTGGACAACCTTGGCCTGTTGCGCCCGAGCATGATCGTGCTGACCAGCGCGGCTTTGCTGGTGGCGCTGGTGGCGGAGTGGATCGGGCTGATCAGCGTGACCGGTCAGCTCAATGTCTCGCTGATGGCGGTGCTGATTTACTGCCTGACCTTGCGTTACGCCCGTCACCGACAGCGGATGACGCTGACATTGCGTGAGGTAAAACCCCTACCAGTTAAACAGCTCGCAGGCATTGCGGGTGCTCGCCTCGGCCAACGCTGAGGGGCTGATGCCCATGCGCTCCGCCAGGGCGGCACAGATGTCTGGCAGGTGTTCGGGGCTGTTGCGCTGGCCGGGGTACATCACGGGCGCCATGTCCGGCGAGTCGGTTTCCAGCACCACGCTTTCCAGCGGCAGTCGTGCGATCACCTTGTGCATGCGCAGGGCTTGCGGCCACGTCGCCGCGCCCCCCAGGCCCAGTTTGAAGCCGAGCTTGATGTACTCGCGGGCCTCTTCCTGGCTGCCGGCAAACGCGTGGATGATGCCGCCCCGTGGCAGGCGAATGCGCTTGAGGGTGGCGATCACGGCGGCGTGGCTGCGGCGCACATGCAGCAGCGCCGGCAGCTGGAAATCCACTGCCAGCTTCAATTGGGCTTCAAACAGGCGTTGCTGGCGTTCGCGGTCCAGTTGGTCGAGGAAATAATCCAGGCCGATTTCGCCCACGGCGCACAGTTGCCGGTGGCCGTTCAGGCGGGTCAGCCAATCGCCCAGTTCCGTCAGGTCGGCGGGGCGATGGTCGTCGAGATACACCGGGTGCAGGCCGAAGGCGGCGAATAAATCCGCATCGCTTTGCACCAGGTCCCACAAGCGTTGCCAATTTTGCTGATAGACCCCCAGCACCACCATCCTGCGCACGCCCAACTGGCGACTGCGGTTCAGGACCTCGGCGCGATCAGCGTCGAAGTCCGGAAAGTCCAGATGGGTGTGGCTGTCGATCAGCTCCACACCGCTTACTCCGAGTGAATCCGCTGCTTGAACGTGCGGCCGATGGCATGCACCCCTGGCGCGTAGTGCTGTTCTTCAACGGCCGCCAGCGCCAGGCGCAGCGCGGTGTCGGCGATCAGTTGATGCTGCTGGGCCATGGCGTTCACCGGCAGCGGCAGGAAATCCAGCAACTGCGTGTCGCCAAATGTCCCCAGGCGCAGTGGGCGGGATTTGAGCGGGAAGTCATGCAACGCATCAAACACCCCTTGCAGCAGGACGTAGGACGTCGTCACCAGCGCGTCAGGCAAATGCCCCAGGCTTTGCAGCAATTGTTCCATCAACTGTCGGCCACAATCGCGGCTGAAGGACTCGCCTTGTTCGATCAGCACTTCACCGTTGAAGTCATTCAGCGCTTCCTTGAAACCGGCGGCACGCTCCTGGCTGATGCTCAGCTCTGGCCGGGCGCCGATCAACACGATCTGCTTGGGCAGCGGTTGCAGCAGGCTGCTGGTCAGTTGCTGGCAGGCCTGGCGATCATCACTGACCACCGAGCAAAACTGCGTAGACTCCATGACCCGGTCTATGGCGATCACCGGCAGGCCCTTGGTTTGCAGCTCGCGGTAGCTGTCATCGCTGGCCGGCAGGCAACTGGCGACAAACAATGCATCGCAACGGCGGGCGCGGAACAGTTGCAGCAATTGCCGTTCACTGTTGGCGTCGTCATCGGAACTGGCGATCAGCAGTTGATAGCCACGCGCCCGGGCGCCTTGCTCCAGGAGCTTGGCGATACGTGCGTAACTGGGGTTTTCCAGGTCTGGCAGGATAAAACCCAGGGTACGGGTATGCCGGCTGCGCAGCCCGGCGGCCTGGGGGTTGGGCGTAAAGCCATGTTCTTCAACCACGGCACGCACCCGTTCGACGGTTGCGCTGCTGATCCGTTGCTGTTCGGCCTTGCCATTGATGACGTAGCTGGCGGTGGTCACAGACACACCGGCAATGCGCGCGATATCACTGAGTTTCAAACCGGGATTTCCTTGTTTTTTAGAGCTTGCCCCGACACTTTGTCCAATCGTAACCGATTACTGCAGACGACCATTGTCGCAACTCAACAGCCGAGTGGCGCTTCAATCATGGGAAATTAACGCGTAATCTGCCATAAATTCTAGATTAAACGTTTCAGCAAGCGTATTTTTACGATTATCGCGACGAGCGTGGTCCTGCCAACTGACCACTCAGTCAATTTTTTCGAACGCCTTTGCACTGATTTATTCAAAATAATACCTAGTGCGCACGCCGCACTAACTAGGAGAACGGCATGCTTGAGCTCACCCACGAGCAGATATCCATGGGCCAGACGGCTGTGGATAAGTCTGCTGCCTTGCAACTGCTCGCTGAAAAACTGGTGGCCGATGGCCTGGTCGCCGAGGGTTACCTCAGTGGCTTGCAAGCGCGTGAAGCCCAAGGCTCGACCTTTCTCGGCCAAGGCATCGCCATCCCCCACGGCACCCCCGAAACCCGCGACCAGGTGTTCGCCACCGGCGTGCGCCTGCTGCAATTTCCCGAAGGTGTGGATTGGGGCGATGGCCAGCTCGTTTACCTGGCGATCGGCATTGCCGCCAAATCCGACGAACACCTGCGCCTGCTGCAACTGCTGACCCGAGCCCTCGGCGAGACTGACCTGGGCCAGGCCCTGCGCCGCGCCAGTTCTGCCGAAGCGCTGCTGAAACTGCTGCAAGGTGCGCCGCAGGAGCTGGCGCTGGACGCACAGATGATCGGTCTGGGCGTGTCGGCTGATGATTTCGAAGAACTGGTGTGGCGTGGCGCACGCCTGCTGCGCCAAGCCGATTGCGTAAGCAATGGGTTTGCCGCCGTGCTGCAACAAGTCGATGCGCTACCCCTGGGCGATGGCCTGTGGTGGCTGCACAGCGAGCAGACGGTGAAGCGTCCCGGCCTGGCCTTTGTCACTCCGGACAAACCGATGCGATACCTGGGCCAGCCATTGAGCGGCCTGTTCTGCCTGGCCAGCCTCGGCGAGGCTCATCAGACCTTGCTCGAACGCCTGTGTGCCTTGCTGATCGAAGGCCGCGGCCAGGAACTTGGTCGCGCCACCAGCAGCCGCGCCGTATTGGAAGTACTCGGCGGTGAACTGCCCGCCGATTGGCCAAGCGTGCGCATCGCCCTGGCCAACGCCCACGGCCTGCATGCGCGCCCTGCGAAGATCCTCGCGCAATTGGCAAAAAGTTTTGAGGGTGAAATCCGTGTGCGCATCGTCGATGGCGATGTCAGCGCGGTGTCGGTAAAAAGCCTGAGCAAGTTGCTGAGCCTCGGCGCGCGGCGTGGCCAGGTGCTGGAATTTGTCGCCGAGCCAACCATTGCCGGTGACGCCTTGCCCGCCCTGCTGGCCGCAGTGGAAGAAGGCCTTGGCGAAGAAGTCGAGCCGCTCCCAGCGGTCAGCGCCCAGCAGGTCGTCGTCGACATCGAACCGGTGCTCAGCGCGCCAGTCTCCGGCAGCCTGATCCAGGCCATCGCCGCCGCCCCCGGCATTGCGATTGGCCCGGCGCATATCCAGGTGCTGCAACCTTTCGAATACCCGCTGCGCGGCGAGTCGCCGGTGATCGAGCGCCAGCGCCTGCACGCGGCATTGACCGACGTGCGCCGGGACATCCAGGGCCTGATCGAGCGCAGCAAATCCAAGGCCATCCGCGAGATCTTCATCACCCACCAGGAGATGCTCGACGACCCGGAACTGACCGACGAAGTCGAGACGCGCCTCAAGCAGGGCGAAAGCGCCGAAGCCGCCTGGATGAGCGTGATCGAGGCCGCCGCCAAACAGCAGGAATCGCTGCAGGACGCCTTGCTCGCCGAGCGCGCCGCTGACCTGCGTGACATTGGCCGCCGCGTGCTGGCGCAACTGTGCGGTGTCGAAACCGCCCAGGAGCCGGACGAACCCTACATTCTGGTGATGGACGAAGTCGGCCCCTCGGACGTCGCGCGCCTGGACCCCGTGCGCGTCGCCGGCATCCTCACCGCCCGTGGCGGCGCCACCGCCCACAGCGCCATCGTCGCCCGTGCCCTGGGCATTCCCGCGCTGGTGGGTGCGGGCCCGGCGGTGTTGCTGCTGGCCTCGGGCACGCCGTTGCTGCTGGATGGCCAACGCGGTCGCCTGCATGTCGACGCCGACGCCGCCACCTTGCAGCGCGCCACCGTCGAACGCGACACCCGCGAACAACGCCTGCAAGCCGCCGCCGCGCAACGCCATGAACCGGCGCTGACCCGCGACGGCCATGCCGTCGAAGTGTTCGCCAATATCGGCGAAAGCGCCGGGGTTGCCAGCGCGGTGGAGCAGGGCGCCGAAGGCATCGGCCTGTTACGCACCGAACTGATTTTCATGGCCCACAAACAAGCGCCCGACGAAGCCACCCAGGAAGCCGAATACCGCCGCGTACTCGACGGCCTCGGCGGTCGGCCACTGGTGGTGCGCACCCTGGATGTGGGCGGTGACAAACCGCTGCCTTACTGGCCGATCGCCAAGGAAGAAAACCCCTTCCTCGGCGTGCGTGGCATCCGCCTGACCCTGCAACGCCCGCAGATCATGGAAGCGCAATTGCGCGCGCTGTTGCGCTCGGCGGACAACCGTCCACTGCGCATCATGTTCCCCATGGTCGGCAGTGTGGACGAGTGGCGCCAGGCCCGGGACATGACCGAGCGCCTGCGCCTGGAAATCCCGGTGGCCGACCTGCAATTGGGGATCATGATCGAAGTACCGTCGGCTGCCTTGCTGGCGCCGGTGCTGGCCAAGGAAGTGGACTTCTTCAGCGTCGGCACCAACGACCTGACCCAGTACACCCTGGCCATCGACCGTGGCCACCCGACGCTGTCGGCTCAGGCTGACGGCCTGCATCCGGCCGTGTTGCAACTGATCGACATCACCGTGCGCGCCGCCCATGCCCATGGCAAATGGGTGGGGGTGTGCGGCGAGTTGGCGGCCGACCCGTTGGCGGTTCCGGTGCTGGTCGGCCTGGGGGTGGATGAGCTGAGCGTGTCTGCGCGCAGCATCCCCGAGGTCAAGGCACGGGTACGTGAATTCAGTCTGAGCGAGGCCCAAGGCCTGGCCCAAAAAGCCCTGGCGGTGGGTTCTCCCGCCGAAGTGCGTGCGCTTGTGGAGGCCGTGTAAATGGCAAGGATTTTAAGCCTGACGCTGAACCCGGCGTTGGACCTGACGGTGCGCCTGGCGCGCCTGGAACCGGGTGAGGTCAACCGCAGTGAAGCGATGATCACCCATGCTGCCGGCAAGGGCGTGAACGTCGCGCAGGTGCTGGCGGACCTTGGTCATCAGGTGAGCGTGGGCGGTTTTCTTGGCGAGGACAATCCCCAAGCGTTCGAGATGCTGATTGCCCGTCGCGGTTTTACCGATGCCTTTATTCGCGTGCCGGGCGAAACCCGCAGCAATATCAAGATCGCCGAGCAGGACGGGCGAGTCACGGACGTCAACGCACCGGGCCCGCTGGTCAGCGAGCAGGCGCAACAGGCACTGCTTGAGCAGTTGGCGCGTATTGCTCCGGGACACGACGCTGTCGTCGTGGCCGGCAGCCTGCCATGCGGCATCACCCCTCAGTGGTTCCAGGGCCTGTTGCAGCAACTGAAAAACCTCGGTTTGAAAGTCGCCCTGGACACCAGCGGCGAAGCGCTGCGCGCCGGGTTGAACGCCGGCCCATGGCTGGTCAAACCCAATACCGAAGAGCTGGCCGAGGCCCTGGGTCATGCCACGGATGCCATCCGCCAACTGCATCGGCAAGGTGTGGAGCATGTGGTGGTCTCCGACGGTGCCGCCGGTGTGAGCTGGTACCGCCCGGATACCGCGCTGCACGCCACGCCACCCAAGGTAACGGTGGCCAGTACCGTAGGCGCCGGCGACTCGCTGTTGGCCGGGATGCTTCACGGTTTGCTCAATGGCGATACGCCGGAGCAGACCCTGCGCCGCGCCACCGCCATTGCCGCGATGGCGGTCACGCAAATCGGCTTTGGCATCACCGATGAGGCACAGCTTGAGACTTTGCAGAGCGGCGTCCACGTGCGCCCGCTGACAGAACAATAAGAGGGTTGGTCATGAAGTTAGCCATTGTTACTGCCTGCCCGAATGGCATGGTCACCAGTGTGCTGTGCGCCCGCTTGCTGGACGCCGCCGCGCAGCGCCAGGGCTGGAGCACCAGCGTCGAAGTGGTCGATGTACAACACCCGGAACGCCAATTGTCGGCGGCCACCCTTGAAGCCGCCGAGTGGGTGTTGCTGGTCAGCAGCACGCCGGTGGACATGCAGCGTTTTGTCGGCAAACGCGTATTCCGCAGCACGCCGGCCCAGGCGTTGCAGGATGTGGACGCGGTGTTGCGTCGCGGGGTCGAAGAGGCTCAGGTGCAGGAGGCTGATGCGGCACCGGCGAAAAGCACGCCGCGTATCGTCGCGATCACCGCGTGCCCGACCGGCGTCGCCCACACCTTCATGGCTGCCGAAGCGTTGCAGCAAACCGCCAAGCGCCTCGGGTATGACCTGCAGGTGGAAACCCAGGGTTCAGTGGGCGCCCGTACGCCGCTGAGTCCCGAAGCGATTCGTGATGCCGACGTGGTACTGCTGGCGGCCGATATCGAAGTCGCTACCGAGCGCTTTGCCGGCAAGAAAATCTACCGCTGTGGCACCGGGATCGCGCTCAAGCAATCCGAGGCCATCCTCAACAAGGCGCTGGCCGAAGGCAAGCAGGAATCCGCTGCCAGCGGTGCTGCCGCCAAACCGGAGAAGACCGGCGTCTACAAACACTTGCTCACCGGCGTGTCGTTCATGCTGCCGATGGTGGTGGCGGGCGGTCTGCTGATCGCCCTGTCGTTCGTGTTCGGCATTCATGCCTTTGAAGAAAAAGGCACCCTGGCTGCCGCACTGAAAACCGTCGGCGACCAGGCCTTCATGTTGATGGTGCCGCTGTTGGCGGGTTATATCGCCTACTCGATTGCCGACCGTCCGGGCCTGGCTCCCGGCATGATCGGCGGCCTGCTGGCCAGCACCTTGGGCGCGGGGTTTATCGGCGGGATCTTCGCCGGTTTCCTGGCCGGCTACTGCGTCAAATTCATCAGCCGTGCGATCCGTTTGCCCCAGAGCCTCGAAGCCCTCAAGCCGATCCTGATCATCCCGTTGCTGGCGAGCCTGTTCACGGGCCTGGCGATGATTTACCTGGTAGGGCCGCCGGTGGCGAAGATGCTCACCGGCCTCACGGATTTCCTCAGCACCATGGGCACCACCAACGCCGTGCTGCTTGGCATCTTGCTGGGCGGCATGATGTGCGTCGACCTGGGTGGCCCGATCAACAAGGCGGCCTACGCGTTTTCCGTCGGCCTGCTGGCGGCGCAAAGCGGTGCCCCCATGGCCGCGACCATGGCCGCCGGCATGGTGCCGCCCATTGGCATGGGCATCGCCACGTTGCTGGCGCGGCGCAAGTTTGCCCAGACCGAGCGTGAGGCCGGCAAGGCTGCGTTGATTCTCGGCATGTGCTTTATCTCCGAAGGCGCAATTCCGTTTGCCGCCAAGGACCCGCTGCGGGTTATTCCGGCGAGCATCGCTGGCGGCGCGCTGACCGGTGCCCTGTCGATGTACTTCGGCTGCAAACTGATGGCGCCCCATGGCGGGTTGTTTGTGATGCTGATCCCGAATGCGATCAACCATGCGCTGCTGTATCTGCTGGCGATTGTGGCGGGGAGTTTGCTGACGGCGGTGGTGTATGCGTTGATCAAGCGTCCTGAAGTGGCCGAGTTGACGGTCGCGCCGGTGTCATAACTCGTTCATCCCGTCATGCTTAAGTTGCCCTTTTGCTGCTCGAGAGGGAACCTGCATGAGCCACTTCAATCTCGGTCGCCGCCGCGTGATGCAAGCTGTCGGCGCCGGCCTGTTGCTGCCGGGTCTCGCGCCTGCGGTGATCGCCTCGGTCAAGGATCGCCCGCAACTTACCGACGGCGTGCAGTCCGGCGACTTGTTGGGCGACCGCGCGATGATCTGGAGCCGCAGCGACCGCCCGGCACGGATGGTGGTGGAGTGGGATACCCGTAGCGTATTCAGCAACCCGCGCAAATTCGTCTCGCCCCTGGCCGACAACCGCACGGATTTCACCGCCCGTGTCGAACTCACCGGATTGCCCGTCGACCAGGCGATTTTCTACCGTGTGCACTTCGAAGACGCCCAGACCGGCGTGGCCAGTGAACCCTGGTTCGGCCACCTGCGCAGCGTGCCGCAACAGCGCCGGGATATCCGCTTTGTGTGGAGCGGCGACACCGTCGGCCAGGGCTTTGGCATCAACCCGGACATCGGCGGCATGCGCATCTACGAAGCCATGCGCTTGCGCCTGCCGGACTTCTTTATCCACAGCGGCGACACCATCTACGCCGACGGCCCGGTGCCCGCGCAACTGACCACCGAAGACGGGCGCATCTGGCGCAACATCACCACCGAAGCCAAAAGCAAAGTCGCCGAAACCCTGAATGAGTACCGGGGTAACTATCGCTACAACCTGATGGATGAAAACGTACGCCGCTTCAACGCCGAAGTGCCGCAGATCTGGCAGTGGGACGATCACGAAGTGATCAACAACTGGTCGCCCAGCAAGCAACTGGATGAGCGCTACACGACCCGCGACATCAACACCCTGGTGGGCCGCGCGCGCCAGGCCTGGCTGGAATATTCACCCATGCGCCGGCAAAGCGCCGACCAGGGCGGGCGGATTTATCGCAAGCTCAGTTACGGTCCGTTGCTGGATGTGTTTGTGTTGGACATGCGCAGCTATCGCGGGCCTAACGACGACAACCTTGGCGGCGAAAAACCGTTTCTTGGGCGTGAGCAACTGGACTGGCTCAAGCGCGAATTGAAAGCCTCCCAGGCGCAATGGAAAGTCATCGCTGCCGACATGCCCATTGGCCTCGGCGTGCCCGACGGTGAGGTCAGCCCTGGCGTACCACGTTGGGAAGCGATCGCCAACGGCGACCCGGGCCCGGCCCTGGGACGGGAACTGGAAATCGCCGAATTGCTCGCGTTCCTGCGGGCGCAGCAGGTGCGTAATCACCTGTGGTTGACGGCGGATGTGCATTACTGCGCGGCCCATCATTACCATCCGGATCGGGCGGCGTTTCAGGACTTCGAGCCGTTCTGGGAGTTTGTCGCCGGGCCACTGAATGCCGGGAGTTTCGGGCCTAATCCGCTGGATAAAACCTTTGGCCCGGAAGTGGTGTTCGAGAAGGCGCCGACGGTGCAGAACAGCTCGCCGTTTGCCGGGTTCCAGTTTTTTGGCGAGGTGCAGATTGATGGGCAGACGGCGGAACTGACGGTGATTTTGCGAGACCTGGATGGGGTGTCGGTGTTTGAGCAGAAGCTGCAGCCCGCCTGATTTGCAATGCAATTAAACATGTGGGAGCTGGCTTGCCTGCGATAGCGGAGTGTCAGTCAATAATTTTTAACTGATACACCGCCATCGCAGGCAAGCCAGCTCCCACAGTTGACCTTCATTGTCTGGAGGAGATCAGTAGACATCCCGGCGATAGCGGCCCTGCTCGATCAACCGCTCAACCGCCTCACTGCCCAGCACCTCATGTAGCACCTGATCCACACCCGCGGCCATCCCCTGCAAACTGCCGCAGACGTAAATCGCGGCGCCCTCGGCGATCCATTTACGCAACACATCCGCCGACTCACGCAGGCGATCCTGAACGTAGATTTTCTCTGCCTGATCCCGGGAGAACGCCAGGTCCAGCAATGCCAGATCACCGCTGGCCAGCCAGCCTTGCAGCTCGTCCTGGCAGTGGTAGTCGTGGGCGATATTGCGTTCGCCAAACAGCAGCCAGTTGCGCTGCTGACCGTCGGCAATCCGCGCCTTGAGCAAACTGCGCAACCCGGCGAGGCCGGTGCCGTTGCCCAGCAGAATCATCGGCACCGGCTCGTTCGGCAGGTGGAAACCACTGTTGCGCCGCAGTCGCAGGCTGATGGTCGAATCCAACGGTGCATGTTCAGTCAACCAGCCGGACCCCACGCCCAGGCTGCCATCGGGGTGGCGTTCCTGGCGCACGATCAGTTCCAGCACGCCGTCACTGGCAATCGAGGCGATGGAGTATTCGCGCATGGCCAGCGGCACCAGTGCATTGACCAATGCCTGGGCATGCAGGCCCACCAGGTGGGCGCGATTGTCCGGTAGCTGACGACTGGCCAGCGCTTGGTCGAGGGTGTGTGCAAGGCCGTCGATCACCACGCCTTCGCTGCCCCCCAGCCCCATGCCCTCGAGGAAATGTTCGATGGCCCATGGGCAATTGCGTGGCAACACTTCCACCAGGTCGCCGGCCAGCCAGTCCCGAGGGGCGGGCGGGGTGAGCCCGAGCAAGTAGACGCCGGAGCCGCTGCTGTCCGGATTGAGCAGGGTGCGTTGCTTCAGGGTCCAGTTTTCATAGGTCGCGCTGGCCCATGCTGCCGCGGGTGCATGGCCGGTCAGTTGGCCCAGTTGTTGTTGCCAGTGCAGCAATGCATCGGTGTCGCCGCTGTCGACTTCCACCGGGGCAAACAGCGGGTTGCCGCCCTGGTTGGTCAGCCAGAAATGCAGGCGCCGGGCGAAGCCGCAGAAGTGTTGGTACTGGCGATCACCCAAGGCCAGCACCGAGTAGTTCAAACCCTTGAGAGAGAGGTCCTGGCCGAGCACGCTGCGTTCGAACCCCCGGGCGCTGTCCGGTGCTTCGCCGTCGCCGAAGGTGCTGACCACAAACAATGCATGGCTCGACTGGCGCAGATCTTCCTCCCTGACGCTGCCCAGCGATTGCACCTTCACCGGCAAACCGGCGGCCTGCAATTGGCCGGCGGTCTGCCAGGCCAGTTGCTCGGCAAAACCGCTCTGGCTGGCAAAGCCGATCAGCCAGGCAGGTGCGTTGCTGTGGTTGTCCGTCAGGCCTTTACGCGCATCGCGCACCTGGCGCTTCTTGCGGCGACGGTCCAGGTACAGCAGCCAGCCGGTGATAAAGAACAGCGGCATGATCAGCGCGCTGAGCGTCAGGATGATGCGGCCGGGCAGGCCGAAATAGCTGCCGGTGTGCAGCGCATAGATGCTGGTCAGGATCTGTGCCTTGAAGCTTTTGCCGGCGTAGGTGTCATGGGATTTGACCTCGCCGTTGGCCGGGTCGAGGTTGATCTGGTTCAGTGCACGGTCGTGAGGTGAGGTTTTCAGCAAGTAGTAGACGGTGGCGGGCTGCCCGGCGACCGCGGGCATGCGGATGTTGTAGCCGCTCAAGCCGGGGCCGGCGTAGCTGTAGATGCTGCTCCAGATTGCGTCGTAATTGGCCACCGGCGCAGGACCTTCCGGCGCCGGGCCACGCTTGCGCACGCGTTCGTTTTGCGGCGCGTCGGACATCAGTTTGGTCAGGCCATTGCTGTACCACTCGTAGGACCAGAACAGCCCGGTCAACGCTGCCAGAAGATAGAACAACAGGCACCAGGTGCCGAACACCGAGTGCAGGTCCCAGTTGAAACTGCGGCCTTTTTTGCGCCAGTCCAGGGTCAGCCATGCGCGCCAGCTAGCGACTTGGCGCGGCCAGCGCAGGTACAGGCCCGAGAGGCAGAAGAACACCAGGATCAGCGTGCAGGCACCGGTGATTTGCCGGCCGGTGTCGCCGATGGCGAGGAAGCGGTGCAATTGCAGCACGAAGCCGAAGAAGTCCTGGCCGACCGCATCGCCCAGGTAGTCGCCGGTGTACGGGTCGAAGTAGCGCATCTGCCCGCGACGTTCACCGGGCGGCGGGGTGAACCAGACCTTGGCCGCGTGGGTGCTGTCGGGTTGCACCGTGAGCATCGACACCGCTTTGCCTTCACGGGCTTCCAGCAGGTGCACCAGTTCAGCCGGCGGCAATACGCCGGCCGGACGCTTTTCCACCGTCAACACCGTCGGGTTCAGCGCCTCGATGATTTCATCCTGGAATGACACCGTCGCGCCGGTGATCCCCATCAAGGCCAACACCAGCCCGGCGGTAATGCCGAAGAACCAATGCAACTGGAACAGGGTTTTCTTCAACACGTCGTGCGGCCTCGTCATCAGGTTAGGTGTTTCACGGCGCGCATTATGCCGCGAGTTGTCGAGAAACATTCTTTTTTACACGCAAAAACCCCACGCATCCGATGCGTGGGGTTTTTTCGGTGATTTGTATCGGTTTAGAAATGGAAACTGGTGGTCAGCATCGCCGTACGACCCGCTGCCTGGTTGGCGAAGTGCGCCGCGAACGCCTTGTCGTAGTAGGTCTTGTCGGTGAGGTTTTGCACGTTCAACTGCAGGTCAACGTTCTTGGTCAGCTTGTAGCTGGCCATGGCGTCGTAGCGGGTGTAGGACGGCACGTAAACGGTGTTGCCCGCGTCGCCGTAGACTTCGTCGACATAGAACGCGCCGCCACCGATAGTGAGCTTTGGTGTCACGTCATAGGTTGTCCACAGGCTGAAGGTGTTCTTCGGTGTGTTGGGCATCTGGTTGCCTTTGTTGGAGCCGGCGCTGACGACGCCGTTACGGCCGTTCAAGCCCGGGTCCACCAGCTCGCTTTTCAGGTAGCTGTAGCCGGCGAACACTTGCCATTGATCGGTCAGCTTGCCGCTGGCGGACAACTCCAGACCGTCGACGCGGGATTCGCCGCCGTTTTCATAGGTCAGCGCGTCCACCAGGATGCGTGTGTTTTTCTTCTCGGTGCGGAACACCGCGGCGGTCAGGGACAGGCGATCATGGAACATGTCCCACTTGGTGCCCAGCTCGTAGTTGACGGTTTCTTCGGGTTTCAGGTCGCTGGTTGCGGCGCCGGCAGACAGCGGGTTGCCGTCGGCGCCTTCACCCACCAGGCCGCCGGCAGGCGAGGCCGAAGTGGCGTAGGACGCGTAGATGCTGCCGTTTTCTACCGGCTTCCAGACCAGGCCGGCCTGCCAGTTGAAGAACTGGCTGTCGTTCTTGATCTTGCTGCGGGCCGGGACGGTAGCGGTCGGCACCGCGTTGGTGTTGGCCACGGTGTCGAAGGTGTCGTAGCGCAGGCCGACGTTCAGCAGCCATTTCGGGTCCAGTTCGATGGTGTCGAACACATAGGCGGCGCGGCTGGTGGCCTTGGTGTTGGTGCCGTTGTAGTTGCGCGCGATGCTGCTGTTCCAAGGATCATTCGGGTTTGGATTGCTCAACGACGTACAGCTGGGCGTGGTGCCGGGATTACAGACTTGCGCGTTGTTTGAGCTGCCGAAGTTGTAGCCGCTGACGCGGGTTTCTTCACCGGTGAACTCCAGGCCCGTGGAGTAAGAGTGTTTGAAGCCCAGGGCCTGGAAGCTGCCGAACAGATCCGTCTGGTTGGTGGTGGTTTCGGTGGTGGACACGCGTGCGTTGGCGCGGCGCCATACGGTACCGAACTGGCTGACATTGCGCTTGCTGTCGTCCGGTTGCGTAAGGATGTAATCCTGCCCAGTGTTGCCATGACGCAGGGTGTTTTTCAGCGTCATGTTGTCGTTCAGGTCGTGTTCGATGGAGACCGTGCTGATGTCGGCGCGGGTCTTGCGGAAGTCGCGGCTCTTCAGGCCGTAGAAGTTAGTGCTGTCGCCGCCGTCGGTGGGTTTGTCATGCACGTGGGCGGTGGCGGTCGGCGAGCTGTAGCCATACGGAATCCCCGAATCCGGCAGGTCGTTGCTTTCCATGTGGTAGTAGCTGAGGTTGACGCGGGTCGGGGTGCCCAGGCCGAAGGTCAGCGACGGCGCCACGCCCCAACGGTCGTAGTTGACGGCATCACGCCCGGCGACGTTCTGTTCGTGGCTCATCAGGTTCAGGCGAAACGCCGCGCTGTCGAGGAACTGACGGTTGACGTCGAGCACGTAGCGGCGGGTCTGGTCGGAGCCGTAGGTGAAACCGCCATTGGTGAAGTCTCGCGCCTGTGGGGTCTTGCTCACCAGATTGAGGCTGCCGCCGGCCGAACCGCGACCGCCGAAGGACGAGTTGGGGCCTTTGCTGACTTCGATGGACTCGATGTCGAAGATCTCGCGGCTCTGGCCGCCGGTGTCGCGCACGCCGTCCAGGTACGTGTCGCCCTGGGCGTCAAAGCCGCGAATGAATGGACGGTCGCCCTGTGGGTTGCCGCCTTCACCGGCGCCGAAGGTTATCCCCGGCACGGTGCGCAAGGCATCCTGCAACGAGGTGGCGGCGGTGTCCTTGAGGACTTGCTGCGGCACGACGGTGACCGAGCGCGGGGTGTCTACCAGCGGCGCGGTGTACTTCTGCGAGGAGGCTTTTTCGACCTGGTAGGACGTGCTGTCCTGTTCCTGGCCGGTGATGCTGGTGGCTCCCAGGGAAATGCTGTTGCGCTCGCCTTTCTGCTCGGTGTCTTCAGCGGCTTGCGCCAGTTGGGCGGCAGAGCTGGCGCTGATGGCAACGCCGATGGCCGAGGCCAGCAAGCGTGGTGAACTGGCAGGTGTTTTTATCGAAGTGCGCGGCATGAAAGTGTCCTTTCCCCAAGGAGGTGAGGCCGCGGAATATAGGGAGAACAAGACTTTATATCAATTGAGATACATTACTATTCGCGCTGAATTTACATTCTTTACACTTTTTGCTTACGGTTTTTACGATCTCGTTCGTCCTTTGGGCGGGAGTGGGGTTGTACACAGTCAATAAGAATCACTACCATTGGCGCCTCACTGTTTTCAGGTAATGCCTCCATGTTGCTGCACATTCCCGGCCTGTTCTCTCGTGAGGAAGTGCTGCGCATCCGCGACGCCTTGACGCAGACCGAGTGGGCCGACGGCAAAATCACTGCCGGGCACCAATCGGCCAAGGCCAAACACAACCTGCAACTGCCGGAAGGCCACCCACTGGCGCAGGAAATCGGCGCGGCGATCCTTGATCGGCTGTGGAAAAATCCGCTGTTCATGTCAGCGGCGTTACCGCACAAGGTCTTCCCTCCGTTGCTCAACTGTTACACCGCCGGTGGCAGTTTCGACTTTCATATCGACAATGCCGTGCGCCAGTCCAAGGGCAGCCACGAGCGGGTGCGCACCGACCTTTCCTCCACGGTATTTTTCAGCGACCCCGACGACTACGACGGCGGCGAGCTGGAAATCCAGGACACCTTCGGCCTGCAGCGGGTCAAGTTGCCGGCGGGCGACATGGTGCTGTACCCCGGCTCCAGCCTGCACAAAGTCAACGCGGTGACCCGTGGCGCGCGCTACGCCTCGTTTTTCTGGACCCAAAGCCTGGTGCGTGAAGACAGCCAGCGCACCTTGCTGTTCGAGATGGACGGCGCGATCCAGCAGTTGAGCCGGGACGTGCCTGACCACCCGGCGCTGATCCAGCTTACCGGCACCTATCACAACCTGCTGCGCCGCTGGGTTGAGGTCTGACCGTGGGCTTTTTATTGCGCCGTGAAGAAGTCCTCAACGTTGAGCAATTGCAGGCCATGCTCGACGATTCTCCGGTGCGCGCCGCCCAGGCGATTTTGATCGCGGCGAAAGAGGGTGTTGTGGATGCCCAGGCGCTGCTCGGGCAAATCCTGCTGGAAGGGCGCGGCATCGAGCGCGATGAAGCGTTGGCGTTGCGCTGGTTTCGCATTGCCGCCCAAGGCGGGCACCTGATGGCGCGCAATATGCTCGGGCGTTGCCTGGAGCATGGTTGGGGCTGTGGGGCGGATCCCGTGGCGGCAGCGCGGGAGTACCGTCTAGCGGCGGAAGCCGGGCTGGATTGGGGGTTGTACAACTACGCCAATCTGCTGGCGACCGGGCGCGGGGTTGTCGAGGACCAAACCCAGGCGCTGGCATGTTATCGACAGGCGGCGCAATTGGGCCATGCCAAGTCGATGAACCTGCTGGGGCGTTATCTGGAAGAAGGGCTGCACTGCCCGAGGGATCGGGAGGCGGCGGTGGCGTGGTATCGCCGGTCAGCAGAAGGCGGGGATTTTCGCGGGCAGTTCAGTTATGCGGCGGTGTTGGCGGATCAAGGTCAGATCGAGGCTGCGCTGGAATGGCTGCGCAAGGCCCTGGCGGGCGGGAATTTGAAGTTCTTGCGGGTGGCGCACAAGGCGTTGTCGGCCGCCAATGATCCGAAGATTCGGGCGATGGCCGAGATTTATCAAGCGCATGCCATTGAACTTGCTCGTTCCCACGCTCTGCGTGGAAATGCCGCCCTGGACGCTCGGCGTCCGCTCTAAGGGCGTGACGCAGAGCGTCACCGGATGCGTTCCCACGCAGAGCGTGGGAACGATCAGGGCGTGGGTTTACAGGTAGAACGATTTCAGTGGCGGGAAGCCATTGAACTCAACCGCGCTGTAGCTGGTGGTGTACGCACCGGTAGACAACCAGTACATCCGGTCACCAATCGCCAGGTTCAGCGGCAGGCCGTACTTGTAGTTCTCGTACATGATGTCGGCGCTGTCGCAGGTCGGGCCGGCGATGACCACTTCTTCCATCTCGCCTTTCTTCTCGGTCCAGATCGGGAACTTGATGGCTTCGTCCATGGTTTCGATCAGGCCGGAGAATTTGCCCACGTCGGTGTATACCCAACGCTCGACGGCGGTGCGGGATTTGCGCGCAACCAGTACCACTTCGCTGACCAGGATGCCGGCGTTGGCGATCAACGAACGGCCCGGCTCCAGGATGATTTCCGGCAGGTCGTCACCGAAATCTTCCTTGAGGAAGCGGATGATTTCTTCGGCGTAGGTTTCCAGGCTGTTGGTGCGGGTGATGTAGTTGGCCGGGAAGCCGCCGCCCATGTTGATCAGCTTCAGGTGAATGCCGTCTTCTTCCTTCAGGCGCTCGAAGATCACTTTGACCTTGGCAATCGCCGCGTCCCACACGCTGATGTCACGCTGTTGCGAGCCGACGTGGAAGGAGATGCCGTAAGGCACCAGGCCCAGGTCGCGGGCGAGGATCAGCAGGTCCATGGCCATGTCGGTCTGGCAGCCGAATTTGCGCGACAGCGGCCAGTCAGCCGTGGTCGAGCCTTCGGTGAGAATACGTACATACACTTTCGAACCCGGGGCGGCCTTGGCGATATTGCGCAGGTCGGCTTCGGAGTCCGTGGAGAACAGGCGCACGCCTTTCTCGTAGAAGTAGCGGATGTCCTTGGATTTCTTGATGGTGTTGCCGTAGCTGATACGGTCAGGGCTGACGCCGCGGTCCATGACCTTGTCCAGCTCGTAGATCGACGCGATGTCGAAGCTCGAACCCTTGTCTTTGAGGAGGTCGATGATCTCGACGGCCGGGTTGGCCTTGACGGCGTAATACACCTTGGCGAATTCGAAACCGGCGCGCAGGTCATCGTAGGCCTGGCTGATCATCGCGGTGTCGATCACCACGAACGGGGTTTCCTGGGTATCGGCGAACGCCTTCATTTTGTCAAAAGTGGCGCGCGCGAAATAATCTTCGACCTGGATCGACATGCTGGGAACTCCTACTGGCAAACTAAATTGATCAATGGGTGCAAATGAACGTCCTCCGTATCCCCACTTTGGTTCGCCTACTTCCCAAGGCATGTCGCCGAAAGCAAAAAGGCCATGGGATCAACCGCTTCCCTTGGCCTTGCTGTCTCGTCGTCAGTACTTGAGCCGGATGGATCGTTTCCAGCATGGACGTTCGGCGCGAACTTTAGGACGTGAGGGGCTATAGATCAACTAAAAATGTCGCGTTTTTGCACGCGTTCGTCGTGAGGCCGTGTGCAGCTACTTATGTAACCGACCGGTATGACGGATTGATGTTCCCCCAGGAGTGTTATTCGAGGGGAACTGGGAGCGCTTTTGTGGCGAGGGAGCTTGCTCCCGCTGGAGTGCGTAGCGCTCCCGGCTTTTTTGGGGCTGCTGCGCAGCCCAACGGGAGCAAGCTCCCGCGCCACAAGGGGATATCAGGCCAGTGCTGTCTCGGCGGGCGACACAATACTGGTCTTGCCCCCACGGGACTTACCGGAACTCAGGTACTCGGCAATCGACTCCTGGGTCACTTCCCCCAGGAACACCCGCTCCGCATCCATCACCGGCAACCACGAGCGGTTGAACTCGTACATCCGCGACAACAGGATGCGCAAGTGCTCGTCGTACGCCGCCGTGGCGTTGAACTCGCGCAGGTATTGGCCGCAGGTACCGGTCTGACGATGCAGGTCGCGACGTCGCACATAACCCAGGGCCTTGTTCTCGGCGTCGGTCACCACCACGTAGCGACGGTCCAGTTCGTCCATCTGCTCCAGGGCGTCCGCCACCGGGGTTTCCGGGCTGACCGACGGCGCGTTGTCCGCCGCATCTTCAGCCTTCACCAGCAGCAGGCGCTTGAGGGTGCTGTCCTGGCCAACGAAGTTGCTGACGAACTCGTCGGCAGGGTGGGCCAGCAGGGTGTCCGGGTGGTCGATCTGCAGCAGCTTGCCGGCGCGGAAGATGGCGATCTTGTCGCCCAGCTTGATGGCTTCGTCGATGTCGTGGCTGACCATGATCACGGTCTTGTTCAGCGCACGCTGCATCTCGAAGAATTCGTTCTGGATCATCTCGCGGTTGATCGGGTCGACCGCGCCGAACGGCTCATCCATCAGCAGCAACGGTGCATCCGCCGCCAGGGCACGGATCACGCCGATCCGCTGTTGCTGGCCACCGGACAGTTCACGCGGGTAGCGATGCAGGTACTGCTTGGGCTCCAGCTTGATCATGCTCATCAATTCGCGGGCGCGGTCGTGGCATTTCTGCTTGTCCCAGCCCAGCAGCTTGGGCACCACCACGATGTTTTCTTCGATGGTCATGTTCGGGAACAGGCCGATCTGCTGGATCACGTAGCCGATGTTGCGACGCAGGGTCACTTCGTCGAGGTCAGTGGTGTCTTCGCCGTTGATCAGGATCTTGCCCGAGGTCGGCTTGATCAGGCGGTTGATCATTTTCAGCGTGGTGCTTTTGCCGCAGCCCGACGGGCCGAGGAACACGCAAATTTCGCCTTCGTTGACGGTCAGGCTTACGGAATCAACGGCGGTGATGGTCTTGCCGTTGCTTTGGAAGGTCTTGGTCAGGTTTTGAAGTTCGATCATTTGAGCAGTCCTTTTGGAGTCAGCGTGCGTTGCAGCCATTGCAGAAGCAGGTCGGCGAAGATGGCCAGGAGACTGACCAGCACGGCGCCAACGATCAGCATCGACATGTCGCTGCGGCTGATGGAAGCCAGAATAAGTACACCCAGGCCACCGGCGCCGATGGTGGCGGCGATGGTCATCACACCAATGTTCATCACCACGGCGGTGCGCACACCGGCGAGGATCACCGGCACGGCAATCGGCAACTCGACCATGCGCAGGCGCTGGCCGAAGGTCATGCCGATGCCTTTGGCGGCTTCGCGGATGCCCGGCTCGACGCCGGTGAGGGCGAGGTAGGTGTTACGCATGATGGGCAACAGGGAATAGAGAAACACGGCGGTGATCGCCGGCATCGGCCCCAGGCCCTGGCCGAACTTGGAGTAGAACGGCAGCAGCAGGCCGAACAAGGCAATCGACGGCACGGTCAGCAGCACCGTGGCGCTGGCTTGCAGTGGGCCGGCGAGGGTCGGGAAGCGGGTCATCAGCACGCCCAGGGGCACGCCTACGACGATTGCCAGGATCACTGCAATGCCGACCAGGGTAATGTGCTGCCAGGTCAGGTGCAGGACTTGGGCCCAATCAAGATGGGAAAAGGCGTTCAGGAATTCCATGTCTTCTCCTCTTAGTTGATCGGATGCTGGCGCAGGAAATCTGCGGCCACGGCGGACGGGCTTTCATGGTCGACGTCGACCCGCGCGTTCAGCTGGCGCATGGTTTCGTCGTCGAACAGCGCAGCCAACGGCTTGAGATCAGCGGCCAGTTGCGGGTGAGCGTCGAGGTAAACCTGACGCACCACCGGCGCGGCGGTGTAGTCCGGGAAGTAATGCTTGTCGTCTTCCAGCAGCTTCAATTTGAAGGCGTTCAGGCGACCGTCGGTGGTGTAGACCAAACCGGCAAACACCTGGCCATTACGCAGCGCGGTGTAGACCAGACCGGCGTCCATCTGCCGGGTGTTTTTGCGGGTCAGGTTCATGTCGTACAGCTTGACCATGCCGGCCATGCCGTCGGAACGGTTGGCGAACTCGGTGTCCAGGGCCACCAGGCGGTTGTCCTTGGTTTTCTCGGCCAGGGCGGTGGTCAGGTCGCTGATGCTGTTGATCTGCGGGAATTCCCTGGCCACGTTCTCTGGCAAGGCCAGGGCGTAGGTGTTGCTGAATTTCGAAGGGGAGAGCCAGACCAGGCCTTTTTTCGCATCGAGTTCTTTCACCCGGGCGTAGGACTGTTCGCTGTCGAGTTTCTCGTCGACATGGTTGTAGGCCACCAGCGACACGCCGGTGTATTCCCAGATCAGGTCCAGTTGCCCGCTTTCCTGGGCACTGCGCGCCAGGTTGCTGCCCAGGCCGCCGGTCACACGGGTGTCGTAGCCCTTGGTGCGCAGGTACTGGGAGGTGATTTCGGCGAGCAGGGTCTGTTCGGTGAACACCCGGGCGCCGATACGAATGACCGGTTTTTCAGCGGCTTGCGCAAACCCTGCGAACAGCAGGACGCAGCTCAATATCAATGTCAGTTTTTTCATGTGAATTCCTGTTTCAGGCCTAAGACGGGGCCAAAGCCTTAAGACGGACGCAACCCGCGTTCCAGCCAGAGGCGGCTGGCCATGGTCACCAGACCGTCGAGCAGCAAGGCCAGCAGCGCGGTGCACGCGGCGCCGAGCAGCAGTTGCGGCTGATTGTTCAGGGCGATGCCGGGGAAGATCAGGCTGCCCAGGCTGTTGGCGCCAATCAGGAACGCCAGGGGCGCGGTACCGACGTTGATCGCCAGGGCCACGCGCACACCGCCGATGATGATCGGCACGGCGTTGGGCAGTTCCACGCGAAACAGCACCTGGCGCGGCGTCATGCCGATGCCGACGGCGGCTTCTTTCAGGGAACCTTGAACGTTTTTCAGGCCTTCATAGGTGTTGCGCACGATGGGCAGCAACGAGGCGAGGAACAGCGCGAAGATCGCGGGGCCGCTGCCGATGCCAAGGACACCGAGGGCGATGGCCAGTACGGCCAGGGGAGGGACGGTATTGCCGATGTTGAAGATCTGCATGAAGCGTTCTGCGCGCCCGACCATGTTGGGTCGGCTGAGCAGGATACCGGCGGGAATCCCTACGATCAGGGCGGCCAGCATCGAAACCAGGACGAGGATCAAGTGAGCTTGCAGGTAAAACAACAAATCGTCGCGGTACAGTTCGATCGTGTTGATGCCGATCCAGTGGACCAGCAGGGCCAGGAGAGCGACGACAACCGCTCCTCCTATAAGCCCTTTGCCATAGCGAATAGCCACAGGCGGACTCCTTTTTTCTTCTGTCGGCGAACACATTTCCGAGCGGCAATGCCATTACTGGCTGCCTCTGAATGTGGTCGCGAAATGCAGCTCGCCAATACCGGCAACGCGGTATGAGGTCGAGCCATGAGCGCAGCCTCGTCAGGCTAACTTGCTGATTTTTCAGCCCCTGTTACGAGTGCGATAGCAGGGGAGTGGACGTCTCTACCTTTTAAAAGGTTCCATACTTGGCAGCAATTAGCCACCCCCAATGGGGCGAACGGTGGTCTGTAACCCCGGGTTTGCGCTATACTCGCCGCCCTTTTTTGACTCACCTGCCAGGCGATTTCCCATGACCCACCAGGCCGCCGAAGTCGCGAAACGCCGCACTTTCGCCATTATTTCCCACCCCGATGCCGGTAAAACCACCATCACCGAAAAGCTGTTGCTGATGGGCAAGGCGATCGCGGTGGCCGGCACGGTGAAATCCCGTAAATCCGACCGCCATGCCACCTCCGACTGGATGGAAATGGAAAAGCAGCGTGGTATTTCCATTACCACGTCGGTCATGCAGTTCCCGTATCGCGACCACATGATCAACCTGCTCGACACCCCGGGCCACGAAGACTTCTCCGAAGACACCTACCGCACCCTGACCGCGGTGGACTCGGCACTGATGGTCCTCGACGGCGGTAAAGGCGTTGAGCCACGGACCATCGCGCTGATGGACGTCTGCCGCCTGCGGGACACGCCGATTGTCAGCTTTATCAACAAACTCGACCGTGACATCCGCGACCCGATCGAACTGCTGGACGAAATCGAAGCCGTCCTGAAGATCAAGGCCGCGCCGATCACCTGGCCGATTGGTTGCTACCGCGACTTCAAGGGCGTGTACCACCTGGCCGACGACTACATCATTGTGTACACCGCCGGCCATGGCCACGAACGGACCGATGTGAAAATCATCGAGAAGCTCGACTCCGACGAAGCCCGCGCCCACCTGGGTGACGAGTACGACCGGTTTGTCGAGCAGTTGGAACTGGTGCAGGGTGCCTGCCACGAGTTCAACCAGCAGGAATTCCTCGACGGCCAGCTGACGCCGGTGTTCTTCGGTACCGCCCTGGGCAACTTCGGTGTCGATCACGTGCTCGACGCCGTGGTCAATTGGGCACCCAAGCCGCTGGCCCGTGTTGCCAACGAGCGTACCGTGGAGCCGGTGGAAGAGAAGTTTGCCGGCTTCGTGTTCAAGATCCAGGCGAACATGGACCCGAAACACCGCGACCGTATCGCCTTTATGCGCATCTGCTCCGGCAAATACGAAAAAGGCATGAAGATGCGCCACGTGCGCACCGGCAAGGACGTGCGCATCGGCGACGCCCTGACCTTCTTCTCCTCCGAGCGTGAGCAACTGGAAGAAGCGTTTGCCGGCGACATCATCGGCTTGCACAACCACGGCACCATCCAGATCGGCGACACCTTCACCGAAGGCGAAGCGCTGGGCTTCACCGGCATCCCGCACTTCGCCCCGGAACTGTTCCGCCGCGTACGCCTGCGCGACCCGCTGAAATCCAAGCAACTGCGCCAGGGTTTGCAGCAGTTGGCGGAAGAGGGCGCCACCCAAGTGTTCTTCCCGGAGCGCAGCAACGACATCATCCTTGGCGCCGTCGGTGTGCTGCAGTTCGATGTGGTGGCCAGCCGTCTGAAGGAGGAATACAAGGTGGAATGCTCCTACGAGCCGATCACCGTGTACTCCGCACGCTGGATTGATTGCAGCGATAAGAAGAAGCTGGAAGAGTTCAAGATCAAAGCGGTGGAAAACCTCGCGATCGACGGCGGTGGTCACCTGACCTACCTGGCCCCGACCCGGGTCAACCTGGCGCTGATGGAAGAGCGTTGGCCGGATGTGAAATTCCGCGCGACTCGCGAACACCATTAAGGGTTAGCGGTGGGCGAAAGGGCGAAGCTGTCATGGCTTCGCCCTTTTTTGTGTGGACAGGGTCGGCCAGCGTGGTTTAACGGGGCCAAAGGCAGATCAAGAGCACAGCGGCCTACCGGCCGGCTTGAGTGGGGTGAAGCAACAGCAAAATCAAAGGCGGGCACGGTCCAAATGTGGGAGCTGGCTTGCCTGCGATGCAGACACCTCGGTGTGTCTGAAAAACCGAGGTGTCTGCATCGCAGGCAAGCCAGCTCCCACAGAAAAGCAGATCTGTTTTCGCTCTGGCTTTTGCCTTGGCTTTTACCACTCAAGCCGGCCGGTAGGCCGCTGTGCTCTTGCTTTTGATCTGCTGTTGATCTTGATCTGACTGCCCCATTCAGCCCGAGGCCGAACGCAGGTATTGAGCAGCGGCGGCCCGCTTCGCGGTGCCGGCGCAAGGTCTGTACATACTCATGCTCTATTGGCGAAACACGCGCATTGAGACTAGCGTCTTGAGTACGGGATGTACTCACCGGCAGGAGGGAAATGAGCATGCGTGTTTTATCGCGGGTCGTGTTGTTATTGAAAGTGCTGGCACTGGCGTCCCTGGGCATATCGTCAGCCTGGGCGCATCAGCTGGCGCAGGGCGAGATGCTATTGGCCGCTACGGGAGATCAGACCTGGAAAGACACAGGCAAGACCAGCGGCACCAAGGAGAGCAACTCCGGCAGCTGGAAGCCACAAACCAGCACCACCAGCGGTGATGACGCCGAGAACCCGGATAACGAGGGTGAGGACAGCCAAACCTACGATGATGGCGATAGTTGAGTGCGCCGCCGGACTGCGCTGGCGAAAACCCTGCACGAGGACTAACTTCAACACTGGCGGCGAAAAAAGGCTGTCGTGCGGGATTTACTTACTGACTGGACGGAAATCGACCATGAGTATCTTTCAACGTGTGGTGCTGTTGCTCAAAGTGCTGGTGATGTTGTCACTGGGCATGTCCTCTGCGTGGGCCACTTCGGCCGTGCAAAGCCATTCCACGGGATTTGTGGCAGCGAAGACGGTACAGGCAGGTGGTTTGCAGCTGGCCAAAAGTGAATCCGAGCCTGGTGATGAGGACCAGGGCGGCTCCAAGGATGATGATGATCAACAAACACCCCCGGATGACGATGATAGCGATGCGGGTGATGGTGACAGCGATACTTGAGTCGCGCTGAAAAAAAGCCCCTCTTGCCAGACAGATGCGCTATCCGGCGAGAGGGGCTGTAGAACACAGTCGATGCCCTGGACTTAACCCCAGGGCATTTTTTGTGGGTCAGACCACGAACTGTTCCGCGTAGTGGCACGCCACCTGGCGGTTGTCCAGTGGTCGCAACACCGGTTCATCGGTGCTGCACAGCTGGGTCGCGTACGGGCAGCGCTTGTGGAAGGCGCAGCCAGACGGCGGGTTCAACGGGTTGGGCAGCTCGCCGACGATTTTGATCTTCGGTTTGTTGGGATCCGGATGAATGGTCGGGGTCGCCGACAGCAGCGCCTGGGTGTACGGGTGCAGCGGGCGTGCGTAGATGTCTTCCTTCGGCCCCACTTCCACCGGGCGGCCGAGGTACATCACCATCACGTCATCGGCGACGTGTTGCACCACCGCGAGGTTGTGGGAGATGAACACGTAGGCGGTGTTGAATTCCTGCTGCAGGTCCATGAACAGGTTCAGCACCTGGGCCTGGATCGACACGTCCAGCGCCGAGGTCGGTTCATCCGCCACCAGCACTTTCGGTTGCAGCATCATCGCCCGGGCCAGTGCGATCCGCTGGCGCTGGCCACCGGAGAACATGTGCGGGTAGCGCTGATAATGCTCAGGGCGCAGGCCCACTTGCTTCATCATCGCCTGGACCTTTTCCCGGCGCTCGGCGGCGGACAGGTTGGTGTTGATCAGCAGTGGCTCGCCCAGTTGGTCTCCGACTTTCTGGCGCGGGTTCAGCGAGGCGTACGGGCTCTGGAACACCATCTGCACGTCTTTGCGCAATTGCTTGCGCTGGGCCTTGTCGGCGCCGGCCACTTCCTGGCCGGCGATTTTCAGCGAGCCGGAAGACGGCTCTTCAATCAAGGTCAGGGCGCGGGCCAGGGTGGATTTACCGCAACCGGATTCGCCCACGACCGCGAGGGTCTTGCCGGCTTCCAGCTCGAACGACACACCATTGAGCGCACGCACCAGGGCGTGGCCCTTGAACAGGCCACGGGACACTTCGTAGTGACGGGTCAGGTCGCGGGCGGTAAGTACGACGGCCATTACGCCACCTCCTGATTCAGCGGGTAGAAGCAGCGGGCAAGGCTGTGGCTTTTCGGGTCAAGGCCCGGGCGTTGGGCGCGGCAGGACTCCTGCACATATGGGCAGCGTGGCGACAGCAGGCAACCCTGCGGGCGGTCATAACGGCCGGGCACAATACCCGGCAGCGTGGCCAGGCGCGTGGCGCCCAGGCTGTGCTCGGGAATCGCCTTGAGCAGCGCTTCGCTGTACGGGTGCGCCGGGATGTCGAACAACTGTGGCACCTGGCCGACTTCCACGGCCTGGCCGGCGTACATCACACACACGCGCTGGGCGGTTTCGGCCACCACGGCGAGGTCGTGGGTGATCAGCACCAGGCCCATGTTCTGCTCTTTCTGCAAGGCCAGCAGCAGGTCCATGATCTGGGCCTGGATGGTCACGTCCAGTGCAGTGGTCGGTTCATCGGCGATCAGCAGTTTCGGCTCGCCGGCGATGGCCATGGCGATCGCCACACGCTGGCTCATACCACCGGACAGCTGGTGCGGGTAGGCATCCATACGGCTGGCAGCGCCTGGGATTTCCACCTTTTCCAGCAGTTCGATGGCACGCTTGCGCGCTTGCTTGCCGGACATTTTCAAGTGCAGGCGCAGCACTTCCTCGATCTGGAAACCCACGGTGTAGCTGGGGTTCAGGGCGGTCATCGGGTCCTGGAACACCATCGCCAGGTCTTTGCCGACGATCTGTCGACGCTGGCGGTTGCTCAGCTTGAGCATGTCCTTGCCGTCGAAGTTCAGGGCGTCGGCGGTGACGATGCCGGGGTGCTCGATCAGGCCCATCAGCGCCATCATGGTCACGGATTTACCCGAACCGGACTCGCCAACGATCGCCAGTACTTCGCCTTTGTCGACGGAGATGTCGAGGCCATCGACCACTGGCACGGCGGTCTTGTCGCCGAAGCGGACATTGAGATTCTTGATTTCTAGCAGTGACATGGGAATCTCCTCAGGCGGCATTCTTGAGTTTCGGGTCCAGCGCATCGCGCAGCCCGTCGCCCATCAGGTTGATTGCCAGCACGCTGAGCAAAATGGTCAAGCCAGGCAGGCTCACGACCCACCAGGCGCGTTCGATGTAGTCGCGGGCCGAGGCCAGCATGGTGCCCCACTCAGGGGTTGGCGGTTGTACGCCAAGGCCCAGGAAGCCCAGGGCGGCAGCATCGAGAATCGCCGAGGAGAAACTCAGGGTGGCCTGAACGATCAGCGGCGCCATGCAGTTCGGCAGCACGGTGACGAACATCAGGCGCGGCAGGCCGGCGCCGGCGAGGCGGGCGGCAGTCACGTAGTCACGGTTCAGTTCGCCCATCACCGCAGCGCGGGTCAGGCGGACATAGGACGGCAGCGACACGATCGCGATGGCGATCACGGTGTTGATCAGGCCAGGGCCGAGGATCGCGACAATGGCTACGGCCAGCAGCAGCGACGGCAGGGCCAGCATGATGTCCATCAGGCGCATGATGGTCGGGCCGAGCAGGCGCGGGAAAAACCCGGCGAACAGACCCAGCAGGATCCCCGGGATCAGCGACATGACGACCGACGACAAGCCGATCAGCAACGACAGGCGCGAACCCTGGATCAGGCGTGACAGCAGGTCGCGGCCCAGTTCGTCGGTGCCCAGCAGGAACTGGATCTGCCCACCTTCCAGCCAGGCCGGAGGGGTCAGCAGGAAGTCACGGTATTGCTCGCTCGGGTTGTGCGGGGCCACCCAAGGGGCGAACAGCGCGCAAAACACCACCAGCAACATGAACAGCAGGCCGGCAACCGCGCCTTTGTTCTTGGAGAAGGCTTGCCAGAATTCTTTGTACGGGGACGGGTACAGCAGGCTTTGATCGACTGCTACCGCGGGAGTAGGTGTGGTCATGGTCATGATCTCAGCGCTGGTGACGGATGCGTGGGTTGGCGAAGCCGTAGAGGATATCCACCACGAAGTTCACCAGAATCACCAGGCAGGCGATTAACAGGATGCCGTTTTGCACCACGGGATAGTCCCGTGCGCCAATGGCTTCGATCAGCCATTTGCCGATGCCGGGCCACGAGAAGATGGTTTCGGTCAGGACCGCACCGGCCAGCAACGTGCCGACTTGCAGGCCGACCACGGTGAGTACCGGGATCAAGGCGTTACGCAGGCCGTGGACGAACACCACGCGCGCCGGGGACAGGCCTTTGGCCTTGGCGGTGCGGATGTAGTCCTCGCGCAATACTTCAAGCATCGACGAACGGGTCATCCGGGCGATAACGGCCAGCGGGATGGTACCGAGCACGATGGCGGGCAGGATCAGGTGGTGCAGCGCATCCCAGAATGCGTCCGGCTCGTCAGCCAGGAGGGTGTCGATCAGCATGAAGCCGGTGCGCGGCTCGATGTCGTAGAGCAGGTCGATCCGCCCCGACACTGGCGTCCAGCCCAGGCTCACGGAGAAGAACATGATCAGGATCAGGCCCCACCAGAAGATCGGCATCGAATATCCCGCCAGGGAGATGCCCATCACCCCATGGTCGAACAGGGATCCTCGCTTCAAGGCCGCGATCACCCCGGCTAACAGCCCCAGGATGCCGGCGAACAACAGGGCGGCCATGGACAGTTCCAGGGTCGCGGGGAAAAGTGCGGTGAATTCAGTCCACACGCTGGTACGGGTACGCAGGGATTCGCCGAGGTCGCCGTGGGCGAGCTTGCCGACATAATCCAGGTATTGCGCGTAAAGCGGTTTGTTCAGACCAAGGCGTTCCATTGCCTGAGCGTGCATCTCGGGGTCGACTCGTCGTTCGCCCATCATGACTTCGACGGGGTCGCCAGGGATCATGCGAATCAACGCGAACGTCAGCAAGGTGATGCCGAAAAACGTGGGGATCAATAACCCCAATCGGCGGGCAATAAAACTAAACATCTTGTTGTGTACCTCAATCAGCCGGTTAGGCAGGTTCGGCACCGTCAATGTCGACGGTGCCGAGCGTCTCTTATCTACTTCACCTGGGTGGTGGCGAAGTTATTTGTAGTCAGAGGGCTTTGGGTATAACCCTCGACGTTTTTACGCATGGCGGTAAACATTTTCGGGTAAGCCATGGGAATCCATGGTTGGTCCTTGTCGAAAACGTCCATGGCTTGTTCATAGAGTGCAGCGCGCTGTGCGGGTTCAGCGATAGCGCGTGCCTTGTCGATCAAGTCTTGAAACTCTTTGTTACACCAGCGGGCGTAGTTTTCGCCGTTTTTCGCTGCATCGCAACTCAAGTTCGGGGTGAGGAAGTTATCCGGGTCCCCGTTATCCCCCGCCCAGCCGGCGGAGACCATGTCATGTTCGCCATTCTTGGCGCGTTTGAGCATTTCGCCCCATTCCATGACCTTGATGTTCACTTTCAGGCCGATTTGCGCCAGGTCCGCCTGCATGCGCTGGGCGCCGAGCATCGGATTGGGGTTGGTCGGGCCGCCGCCGTTGCGGGTGAACAGGGTGATCTCGGTGCCTTCCGGTACACCGGCTTCCTTGAGCAGGGCGCGGGCCTTGTCCAAGTCACGTGGCGGGTTCTTCAGCTTGTCGCTGAAGCCCAGCAAGGTGGGTGGGTAAGGCCCGGTGGCGTCGACTGCGTTGCCTTTGCCGTACAGGGACTCGTTGTAGCCTTTCTTGTCGAACGCGATGTTGATCGCGTGACGCACCCGCGCGTCGCTCATGTACTTGTGGGTGGTGTTCAGCGCGGTGTAGGCGGTGGTCATCGCGGCCAGTTCCGCCACCTTCAGGTTCGGGTCGGCCTTCATGCTCGGCACGTCATCCGGTTTCGGATACAGCGCGATCTGGCATTCGTTGGCCTTGAGCTTTTGCAGGCGCACGTTGTTGTCGGTGGTGATGGCCAGGATCAGCGGGTCAGCCGGCGGCTTGCCACGGAAGTAGTCCGGGTTGGCCTTGAAGCGCACTTGGGCGTCTTTGGCGTAGCGGGTGAAGATGAACGGGCCGGTGCCGATGGGCTTGGCGTTCAGGTCGTCGGTCTTGCCGGACTTGAGCAACTGGTCGGCGTATTCGGCGGAGTGAATCGAGGAAAACGCCATGGCCAGGTCGGCCAGGAACGGTGCTTCAGGGCGGGTCAGGGTGAAGACTACGGTGTGGTCATCGGTCTTCGTTACGCTCTTGAGCAGTTCCTTGAAGCCCATGCTTTCAAAGTATGGGTAGCCCACGTTGGACTTGTTGTGCCACGGGTGATTCGGGTCCAGCTGGCGCTGGAAGCTCCAGAGCACGTCGTCGGCGTTCATGTTGCGCGTGGGTTTGAAGTAGTCGGTGGTGTGGAACTTGATGTCGTCACGCAGGTGAAAGGTGTAGGTCAGGCCATCGGCGCTGATTTCCGGCAGGTCCTTGGCCAGCGCCGGGATCACTTCGGTGGTGCCGGGCTTGAAGTCCACCAGGCGGTTGAACATGGTTTCGGCCGCAGCGTCGGCGGTGACAGCCGTGGTGTACAGGACCGGATCGAAGCCTTCCGGGCTGGCTTCGGTGCAGACGACCAACGGTTTGGCCGAGATGCCGACAGCGACGCTCAACAGCGCAGCGGCAATGGCAGCTTGTAACGGGAGCATTTTCATCTAAGAGCCCTCTGCAATCGATTGGACCAGACAAGCGTAGGCGGCGGGCTCGTCCTGAGCTCGCCGCCGACCTGGCGCTGATTAAAGAATGTTGAACGGGATGGTGGTGACCAGGCGGAACTCACGGATGTTGCCGTCAGCCTGATTTTCGCTGGCGCGGTGAGTGACGTAGGTACCACGGATGGTGGTGGCCTTGAGCGAGCCGCTCTGGATCGCGTAAGCCGCGCCCACGCCGTATTCCTGGTGCTTCTCGCCGTCCATCAGGCGCAGGTCGCTACGTGCCACGCCAGATTCGCCGTAGGCAGTACCGGTGTAGTGAGTGCCGTCGATGCCCCAGCCGCGAGCCGAGTAGATGTTGAACTTCAGGCCTGGCACGCCGTATTCGGCCATGTTGATACCGTAGGCGATCTGGAAGGATTTCTCGTTCGGTCCGTTAAAGTCGGAGGTCAAGGAGTTGGCCAGGTAGATACCGTTGGTTTCGTGCAGGTAGTCGAAGTACTCGTCACCGTTGATGGCCTGGTAGGAGAAGGTCAGGCTGTGGGCCTGGTGAGTCAGGCCGAAAGACAACGAGTAAGTGTCGTTGTCGATGCTGCCCATCTTCTTGCTGCCGGTATCGGTCGTTTTGTAGTAGTTCAGGCCGGTGGTCAGTGCCAGGGTCTGGGCATCACCCAGTTCGTGGGTGGCGCCGACGTAGTACTGGTTCCAGAAGTCTTCGACGTTAGCGGCGAACACGCTGGTTTTCAGGCTCTTGAATGGCTGGTAGTTGAAACCCAGGGTTTTGACTTTGTCGGTGGTCTGGCCGTTACCGTACTCGGAACGGAATTTCGACAGGCTTTGCTCGGTCCGTGGCGAAACGCGATCGAAGATGCCGCCCTGGAACGACAGGTTGCTGAACTCTTCGCTGTTGAAGCTCACACCTTCAAAGCTCGAAGGCAGTGCACGGTTGCCGATGGTGTCGACGATGCCGCTGCTGAAGTTCTGGCGACCGGCGGTCAAGGTGGTGTTCGAGACACGGAACTTGACGTTGGCCAGGCCCAGTTTGCTCCACTGGTCTACGGCGTCGCCGTTGGAGTCGGCCAGGGTACGGTTGGAGCCGCCCTTGATGTCGCGCTTGCTGCGGTCCAGGACCAGAGCGTTGTAGACCGCCACTTCAGTGCTCACGCCCACGGTGCCTTGGGTAAAGCCCGAGGTACCGTTGAGGATGGTGCCTTGTACCCAGTTGGTACGGTACGCATCGGTACGTGCTTCACCGTGCTTCTGGTAAGTGAATTTGCCGCCACGGAACTTCTGTTCGTTGGAAAACCAGTTACGGGTTGTACCGCCCAGGCTAAATCCATCGATGTAGCCTTTGGCCTCGCTTTGGGCGCTGGTGCCGGCCAATGTGGTTGGAACGAAGTCCTGGCTTGCAGGTTCAGCGTAGGCGGTAGCCGTGATGCTGCTGATGGCCAGGGCCAGTAGCGCGGTGCTGCTCAGTTTCATGGGTGACGCTCCTTTGGTTCTCTTTTTAATGCCGGTCTTTTTAGGTGAACCGGCTATTGGGTGTGTAACTCGTTCAAGCCTTTGCAAACGTTTGCCCAAGGGTAAAACCCGAAATAAGGCTGCACGTTTGCAGCAAGGCGAGTGCTCGCCCTGCGCAATCCGGTTATCTTTTTATGGGTTGATGCTGACGCCCGAGAACACGTTGCGGCCGAAGGGGCTGACTTTGAACCCTTCGACTTTGGCGCTTAACGGCTGGTTGACCGTCGAGTGGGCGACTGGCGTGATTGGCACCTGCTGCTTGAGCAGTTGCTGCGCCTGTTTGTACAGAACAGTCCTTTGTTCGCGGTCGGTCACGACCTTGGCTTGCTTGATCAGCTTGTCGTACGCCGGGTCACACCACATGGAGTAGTTGTTCCCGCCGATGGCGTCGCAGCTGTAGAGGGTGCCCAGCCAGTTGTCCGGGTCACCGTTGTCGCCGGTCCAGCCGATCAGGCTGATATCGTGCTCGCCATTCTTGGTGCGCTTGATGTATTCGCCCCATTCATAGCTGACGATCTTGACCTTGAGGCCAATCTTCGCCCAATCGCTTTGCAGCATTTCGGCCATCAGCTTGGCGTTGGGGTTGTACGGCCGTTGCACCGGCATCGCCCACAGGGTGATCTCGGTGCCTTCCTTCACGCCGGCAGCCTTGAGCAGTTCCTTGGCTTTTTCCGGGTTGTAGGCGGCGTCCTTGATGGTGTCGTCGTAAGACCACTGGGTCGGTGGCATGGCGTTGACCGCCAGTTGCCCCGCGCCCTGGTACACGGCGTTGAGAATGCTCTGCTTGTTCACCGCCATGTCCAGGGCCTGGCGCACTTCGAGCTGGTCGAAGGGTTTGTGCCGCACGTTATAGGCGATGTAGCCAAGGTTGAAGCCTGGCTTGGTCAGCAGTTGCAGCTTCGGGTCGGCCTTCAGGGCTTCGACGTCGGCCGGGCGCGGGTGCAGGGTGATCTGGCATTCACCGGCCTTGAGCTTTTGCACCCGCACCGAGGCGTCGGTGTTGATCGCAAAAATCAGCTGGTCGAGCTTCACGCGGCTCGGGTCCCAGTACTGTTTGTTGCCGGTGTAGCGAATCTGCGAGTCTTTCTGGTAACGCTGGAACACGAACGGCCCGGTGCCGATCGGCTTCTGGTTGATGTCGCTGGGCTTGCCGGTCTTGAGCAAATGGTCGGCGTATTCAGCCGACAGGATCGAGGCGAAGCTCATGGCGATGTTCTGGATGAACGCGGCGTCGACCGTGTTCAAGGTCATCACCACGGTGTGCGGGCCGGTTTTCTCGACCTTCGCGATGTTCTTGTTCAGGCTCATCCCGTTGAAGTACGGGAACTCGGTGGGGTAGGCCTTGCGGAACGGATGTTCGGGGTCAAGCATGCGATTGAAGGTGAACAGCACATCGTCGGCGTTGAAATCACGCGTCGGCTTGAAGTCCTTGTTGCTGTGGAATTTCACCCCTTCGCGCAGGTGGAAGGTGTAGGTCAGGCCGTCTTCGGAAATATCCCAACGGGTTGCCAGGCCCGGTACGACATTGGTCGCGCCTTTTTCGAACTCGGCCAGGCGGTTGTAGATAGGCTCGGCGGCGTCGTTATCGGTAGCCGTCGTGTATTGCGCGGTGTCGAAGCCAGCCGGGCTGCCTTCGGAGCAAAACACCAGGCTCTTTTTCTCGGCAGCCTGGCCCATCGAGGCCACAGCCAACAGGCTGGTGCCGAATATCGCGGATAGAACGGTGGTATGGCGCATGACAATCCCGATCCTTGTTTGTTGTTTTCGTCAGTGAGCAATCGCAAGGCCATTCAAGGCCTTGCGACAACACTGATCCCACAACGGCAGTTGCCTACAGAGACGATGCTTCTGCCGTGCCACGACGTTATGGGTCGGGAGCCGGGCAGTAAATGCAACGAATCTGACAGACCTTGTAGGTAACGGCACCGCGATTCGCAGTTAGCTGCCGTAGGACGGCAGCGTGTGCGGATGTGGTCTGTTTCCTATGGCCTTGGCGGATGCAATAACGGCGACGTTATGAAACGTCGCCGCCAGTGATCCTTACTTGCCGCTTACGCTCACGCCGTAGAAGGAGTTCAAGCCAAATGGGCTGATCTTGAAGTCCTGTACGTTGTTGCGCATGGGTTGATACACCGTCGAGTGCGCGATAGGTGTCATCGGGACTGCATCTTTGAGGATATGTTGCGCCTGCTTGTACAGCTCGGTGCGTTTGGCTACGTCGGAAGTTGCCTTGGCTTCTTTCACGATGCCGTCGAATTTCTTGTCGCACCACTTGGAGAAGTTGTTGCCGGCCAGGGAGTCGCAGCCGAACAGCACGTTCAGCCAGTTGTCCGGGTCACCATTGTCGCCGCTCCAGCCAATGATCATGGCCTGGTTCTCGCCGCCTTTGGAACGCTTGATGTACTCGCCCCACTCGTAGCTGACGATGTTCACTTTCAGGCCGATCTGTTTCCAGTCGTTCTGCAGCATCTCAGCCATCAGCTTGGCGTTCGGGTTGTACGGACGCTGGACCGGCATCGCCCACAGGGTGATCTCGGTGCCTTCCTTGACGCCGGCTTCCTTGAGCAAAGCCTTGGCTTTGGTCACATCAAACGGCGCATCCTTGATGGTGGTGTCGTAGGACCATTGGGTAGGCGGCATGGCGTTGACCGCCAGTTGGCCAGCGCCCTGGTAAACCGAGTCGATGATCTGCTGCTTGTTCACCGACATGTCCAGGGCTTCACGCACCCGGATGTCCGACAGCGGGTTAGGCGCGGTCTGGCCCTTGAGGACCGGCATTACGTTGTAGGCGATGTAGCCCAGGTTGAAACCGGCCTGGTGCGGCAGTTTCAGGTCCTTGTCTTCACCCAGCGCCTTGAGGTCGGCCGGACGCGGGAACAGGGTCACCTGGCATTCGTTTTTCTTCAGCTTCTGGATACGCACCGACGGGTCGGTGGTGATGGCGAAGATCAGGTTGTCGATCTTCACGTCTTCAGGCTTCCAGTAATCCTTGTTGCCGGTGTAACGGATGTTGGAGTCTTTCTGGTAGCTCTTGAACACGAACGGACCAGTGCCGATTGGCTTCTGGTTGATGTCCTGTGCCTTGCCTTCCTTCAACAGTTGGGCGGCGTATTCAGCCGACTGGATGGAGGCGAAGCTCATGGCCAGGTTCTGGATGAAGGCGGCGTCCACGGTGCCAAGGGTGAACTTGACAGTGTGGTCATCGACTTTCTCGATGTTCTTGATGTTGGTGTCCATACCCATGTCCGTGAAGTACGGGAACTCGGTCGGGTAGGCTTTACGGAACGGATCGTCTTTGTTGATCATCCGGTTGAAGGTGAACAGTACGTCGTCAGCCGTGAATTCACGAGTTGGCTTGAAGTACGGGGTGGTGTGGAACTTGACGCCTTCACGCAGGTGGAAGGTGTACGTCAGGCCATCCGGGGAAACGTCCCAGGTCGTGGCCAGCCCAGGAACAACAGCGGTGCCGCCGCGCTCGAACTGGGTCAGACGGTTGAACATGGTTTCGGCCGAAGCATCGAAGTCTGTTCCGGTGGTGTACTGGCCTGGATCAAAACCGGCCGGGCTCCCTTCGGAGCAGAACACCAGGTTGCTCGCCGCTTGGGCGAAAGGTGCAGCAGCCATTAAACCGGCGCTGACTAATAACGGAATGACTGCGTGTTTAAGCATGTTGGCCTCATGATTTGTTGTCATTTTTGGTAGTGAGGGCGACCTCGTGAGTCGACCTGCGGATACTTATGCAGGGCCCATACCCAATGCAAGATGTTGAGAGCCTACAACGGCTAAACAGTGGTACGAACGTACACGAATGTCGCATATGTGTAAGTTCAGACACATTTTTGCATTTTTGAGGGTTTTTTTCGGTGCGAGGGCTGCACCAGGAATGCCCAACCGAGGCGTCTGGCGCACTCGGTTGGGGCGTTGCTGTTACTTATTCAGACTGACGCCGTAGAACGGTGTGAGTCCAAATGGACTGATCTTGAAGTCCTGGACTTCCTTTCGAAGGGGCTGGAAAACCGTCGAGTTTGCAATAGGCGTTATAGGTACTTGTTCCTTAAGGATTTTTTGTGCCTGCTGATACCACTTGATGCGCTGTTCACGGTCGCTGCTGACCTTGGCCTGCTGCACCAGTTTGTCGTAGGCCGGGTTACACCACTTCGCATAGTTGCTGCCCTTCACCGCGGCACAACTGTAGAGCACGCCGAGCCAGTTATCCGGGTCACCGTTGTCGCCGGTCCAGCCGTAGATCATCACGTCGTGCTCGCCGGCTTTGGCGCGTTTGATGTATTCGCCCCACTCATAGCTGACGATATTGGCCTTGATGCCGATCTTTTCCCAATCCTGCTGGATCATCTGCGCCGACATCCGGGCGTTGGGATTCGACGCGCGTTGAACCGTCATCGCCCACAGGTTGAGGGTCGTACCTGGTGCAACCCCTGCTTCTTTTAGTAGCGCCCGGGCCTTGGCCGGATCGTAGGGCGCGTCCTTGATCGTCGGGTCATAAGACCACTGCGCCGGAGGCAGGGCGTTCTGCGCCAATTGTCCGGCGCTCTGGTACACCGCCTTGATGATTGCCGGCTTGTCGATGGCCATGTCCAGCGCCTGGCGCACCTTGAGCTGGTCCAGTGGCGGATGGGTCACGTTGTAGGCGAGAAAGCCCAGGTTGAAGCCGGCTTGCTGAAGGACCCGCAGGTTGGGGTCCTGCTTCATCACTTCGATATCGGAGGGGCGTGGATAACCGCTGACCTGACACTCTCCGGCCTTGAGCTTCTGCAGGCGCACGGCGGCGTCCGGAGTGATCGAGAACACCAGGTTGTCGAGCTTCACATCGTCGGGCTTCCAATACTGTTTATTGGCGCTGTAGCGAATCTGCGAATCCTTCTGGTACCGCTTGAACACAAACGGCCCGGTGCCCACGGGCTTCTGGTTGATGTCGGCGGCCTTGCCTTCCTTGAGCAGCTGCGCGGCATATTCGGCGGACTGCACCGAGGCGAAGCTCATGGCCAGGTTCTGCACGAAGGAGGCATCAACGTTGTTCAGGTTGAAGCGCACGGTGTGCTCGTCGAGTTTTTCGACGTTCTTGATGGTGGTGTTCAAGCCCATGTCGGTGAAGTAGGGCGATTCCGACGGATAGGCTTTACGGAACGGGCTTTCGGGATCCAGCAGGCGCTGGAAGGTGAACAGCACATCGTCGGCGTTGAAGTCCCGGGTCGGGGTGAAGTAGTCGGTGGTGTGGAACTTGACGCCATCCCGCAGGTGGAAGGTATACATCAGGCCGTCTTGGGACACGTCCCAACGGGTTGCCAGTCCGGGTTCGACTTCAGTGCCGCCGCGCTTGAACTGGGTCAGGCGGTTGAACACCGTTTCGGCGGAGGCATCGAAATCGGTGCCGCTGGTGTACTGGCTGGGGTCGAAGCCGGCGGGGCTGGCTTCGGAGCAGTAGACCAGGGTGCTGGCCGCCTGGGCCAGAGGCATGAACGCCAGCAGGCCGGCAGCAAGGAGCAGCGGTTTTAAGGTGATTCTTTCCATGGAGACCCCTGAAGTGGCAGGTAAACGCTGCCCAGACGATAACGGCGGTCACCGAGGTTACCGCCGTTCAGGATTCTCAGGTAGAGGGCATGCAGCCAGACGCTGTTCCTGTTGTCCCTCTACCGAGTTCAACGTTTTTAAACTTCAGTTAACACTGAAATTTGAATAGTGCTCGGGGCATGTTTGTCGATGACGTAGGGATTGCTTTCACTCTCGATTTCATTGCTCTCCCTTATGGTAAAGGTGCGCTTGGTCGTGATCTCGACGCCGGGAACCCTCATGAGATCCTGGTTGGGGTTCGAGATGGGGTTTTTAGAAATAACGCTGACCTGTGCGCTGTTATCAACAGGGTCATATTCGATTGTGAACTTAGTCTCTCCTCCGCTGAGGTAATACCCGTCTTTCAGGCCCGATTCCGTCCCGTTTATGTAATGGGTGGCGGGTGCCAGAGAACCTTGATGCGCCACTTCAGATATACGTGCGCGCATCAATGGGTCGGGAACGATGTTCTCGAATTGCTGCAGCCGTCCTGCTTTGAGTTCATCTTCGGTGGCGGCCGTGCTACTGAGGTCCATGCTGAGCTCAGGTTTTTCTTTGTTGATAATCGAGTAATCGAGGCGATGAATGTCTTTTACGAAGCTATCCGAGTAATCGCCTGTACCCAACGCAGTGGGCTTGGCTTTTTCAGAGTCCAGAACCGTGAAGTTGTCCTCTTCCAGCTGCCAGGAAACCTGGAATTTTTTTTCGGTGACAACACCCTCCACTTGCCGGGTGTTTTGAACGGCATACTCATATTTGACGTTCTCATCAAACATCAAATATTCATCAATCTTTTCGGCTCCCTTCGTTTCCAGCCCCTCTACCTCGAACTTTCGCGCGATGGGTGAGGGAGACCGTTGGTCCAGGGAGGACGACGAAGATGAATTTCGGCTCCATGGCCATCCGCCTTTGCCATTCGCCCGGACCCAATCGCCATCATTGGTATGGTGTACCGTCATCACTGGCTTTCGGCTGACGGGGTCAATGATCTGCGCATAGTCGTCACTGAGTTTGAAATCTCCCCTGATCTCGTACACTTTGCTGACGCCTGTGTCGTCGGTATACCGGATTAACCACTGGTCAACGCCGTTACCGTCCTTGATCTGATAAATGCCCTTCGCGTTGGGTGTGCTGTTGGCAATCAACTGATCACCGTCTGCTACGGCATAGCCACTGATATTGCCTGCCTGTGAAGGCTGTAGCCGATTCGGCAAGCCACGGCCTGCACGGCCCTCCAAGGTGGGGAGAGAGGTTTCCTGGCTGGGTAGCGTCGTTCCGTTCTCGCGGGGTATTTCAAACGGGTCTTCGACCTTCGCGCTTGCGCCGACGGAAAACAAGGTGTTGAGCACTCCATCAAAGGTTTTCCAGGCGCCATTGCTGCGTTCGGCCTGGGTGTCGCCCGAAGCGGATTTTTCCGCACCCAACGCCAACTCCGTGACGCCGAGGGTTACGGCGGCGGCGGCAACGGGGGCACCCACCGGCGCAACGGGGGCGACCAGCTTGGCGGCTGCGGAAATGTCATTGAGCCAGGTGTCCCTGGTTACTTCGCTGTTGGATTTAATCGCGATGTCCGCATCGCTGGTCATGCGATCCTTCGCCTGGTCCCGCATATAGCTGAAGACGTCACCTTCGATGCGCACATAGTTGCGATCAATGGTTTCGCCTTCCATCTTCGACCAATCGCCGTTGCCCAGATGAGCCAGTGAGGAGTCGACGCCAAATTTTCCGAGCGCGCCGCCATCCTGGCGGTTGTATAGGGAGAAATGCGAAGCGAGTGCCTTGCTTTTTTTGGGGTCCTTGGCCTGCTCCACCACCCATTCATCCATTTTGTCCAGGGAGGGGAACCTCAGGAATGCCGGCTTGGCACCGGGGATATAGAGGATTTGCGTTCCGTCGCGACGGTTGTTCTGATAGTTGTACTGTTTGTCATCCAGGGCGGAGAAACGGATGATGTCGCTGGAACCCCAGCCATTGATATCGAACGGGTAGGCTCTTACCTGATCTTTGGCCGGTGCTTCTGCCTGCAGTTGGGCGACGGTCAGTGGTGCGTTTTTATCTTGGGGAAGATTGGACGCGGCCTTCATGACCAGGTTGTAGTCCTCCTGGGTGAACTGGTGCTCAGCCGGCATCAGTTTTTTTTCGAGGGGCGTCTTTACGTCATACTCATTCAGTTGCTGGCGCGCCTGCTGGACGAATTTTCCCTTCAAGACGGTGCGGTAATCTTCGCCGTGGGCTTTCCAGAACTGGTCTATTTTTTTACTCATGTGCGTCTGGAAGTCAGTTTTCCAACTCTCGTGCATCAACTTCGAAGGGGCGAGCGGGAACTGGTTGTGGGCGCCATACCCACCCTTGGTGCTTTCTCCGGTGCCGGCCTTGTAAATGCCCGCTTCAGTGTCAAGTTGCCCCGGGATCTGGTCGTGTTCCGAGAAGTTATCCAGCAGCGCATCCGGGAGGGGTTTCGAATAGAACGGCTCTTCGTTCATGTGCATCGCCCCGGTGGCGGTGCCCGGAGAGGCGCTTTGCGCGTGACGGAAACGATTGAAATACAGAGTGTCGACGTCCACGTTTTTTTCGCCGGTCAAGCGCTCGACCAATTCGCCAGCCCATTTCTTGGCTTCGTCGCGCACGTCGGGGTAGGCGTTCTCCATGTTGTTTGCCAGGCGCATAAAAGCCAGTTTTTGCGGTGCCGCGGTATATGAAGCCTCGGCGTTGCGCTTCTGTATTTCCAGCGCCTGCGCTGAACGCCGGTTGGCCGGTCGCAGGCGGTCATCGGCGGCAATGGCGCCGAAAGACTGGCTGTGCTCCAGCTGCCTTATCTGCGTTCTGGCCTGCGCGAGGTTGGCGGGGAGCGGTATACCGTAGAAGTTAGCGACCACTCTCGCGCTGACCTCCACCGTATTCTCGTCTGAGCGTATGCGTAACGTCTGTCCGGCGACGGGAACGATAACCTGGGCGGACGCCAGAAGGGGCCCGGAAACCTGTGCCCAGCCTGAACCGTCGGTCAGCGAAAAGTCCTTCTTCACGCCGTTGACGTTGGCGGACATGGCACCGGTGGAAGGCACGACCGACAGAGTGGACGGGTCGATGTTCTGCTCGCGCATCCAGCCCTGGATAACCGGGTGTTCCAGTTGCGAGCGATACAGCTCAAGCCATTGGCCCAACACCGTCTGGGCGGGGACCTTGACCAAGCCGGGCGGGTGACCTTCGGCCTTACGTTGTATCACGCTCATGTAAGCCTGGACCAGGGCTGGGTCCCCGGGAGCTGCGGCTTCAACTTGCTGCGGTTGCGCTGGAGTAGGGGCGCGCGCGTTGTGAGCGCTGGGGGAGGGGGGCGGCGGCGTTGAAGCTGGTCGGAGCATGATGCGTTCAGTTACGCTCTGTGTGGACGCGGACAAACGATGGGACATGAGTGCGGCACTCGATAGTGGTTGGGACACATACCCGCAGAGCAATCCCTGTCAACGTGGGGGGTATATATATGTGTCGAAAACCGGGCTATCGATTCCGTAGTGAACTCAGAAATGATTTACAGGATATGTTCTCACCTGAATACAAAACGCTGCCCGTAGGCAGCGTCATTGCAACTCGGGTACCGCTCAATCAGGGCATCTGGACTTCGATCACGCCATCCGCGGTCATATTGACCTGGCTGGTACCCGCTTCAACTTCCGGCGTCGGCGCCGAATCCATCGCTGCGGCTTTCATCATCATCCCGCCACGTGCATACGGCTGTGGATAACCGTTGGTGTTGAAGTTCAGGTTGACGATCTTGTAGCCCTTGCCGCCCAGCGCATCGGTGGCCAGTTGTGCACGGGCCTTGAACGCGGTGACCGCCTCTTTAAGCAGGGCATCTTCGCTGGCCTTGCGGGTCGGGTTGGCGATGGCGAAATCCATGCTGTCCATTTTCAGGTTGGTCAGCATGTCGCCGGTGAGCTTGGACAGGGCGGCGAAATCGGCACTTTCCATGCGCAGTTCAGCGCGTTCACGCCAGCCGGTGATTTTCTGATTCTTGTTGTCGTAGATCGGGTAGCTGTTGCGGCTGCCTTGGCGCAAGGTCACGCCTTTGACTTCGCGGGCCTGGGCCAGCGCCTTGTTCATGGTGGTGGTGATTTCGGCGGCCAGCTTGGCCGGGTCGGTGTTCTGCGACTCGGTGTACAGGGTGACGATCATCTGGTCGCGCGCCACTTCCTGGCTGACTTCGGCACGCAGGGAAATCTGGTTGTAATGCAGTTCGTCAGCGGCCATGGCCGGCAGGCTGGCGAGGGTAGCGGCGCCGAGAGTGAGGGTGGCTGCACTGCGAATGAAACGAGACATGTAAGCTCCTTGAGATGTTCGTGTTCGGTAAGACTGTAGACGCAAGGTTTCAGTTCTTCGGGTTTACACATTCGCTACAAGTTGGCGGATGCCGACGAACGGTCATGATCCTGACCCCTGCGTCAAAGAGCCACACACGCCGTGCCAGCGCTGTCGCTTCGTTTATACTCCGTGCGATCCGCCTGCAGCGCTCATCGGGAGAGCTCATGCTCGCCGCCGTAAAACTGACTTCCGCCACCCGCCAGAACCTCTGGCGCCTGACGTTCATCCGCACCCTGGTACTGGCCGCACAGGCCGGTTCGGTGGGGCTCGCCTATTGGTTCAAGCTGCTGCCGCTGCCTTGGTTGCAACTGGCCGTGACCCTCGGGTTTTCCACGGTACTGTGCGTGTTTACCGCCATTCGCCTGCGCACCACATGGCCGGTGACCGAACTGGAATACGCCCTGCAACTGGCCTGCGACCTGTTTATCCACAGTGTGTTGCTGTACTTCTCCGGCGGTTCCACCAACCCCTTCGTTTCTTATTACCTGGTGCCACTGACCATTGCGGCGGTGACGCTGCCGTGGCGCTATTCGGTGGTGCTGTCGGGCATCGCCCTGACCCTGTACACCCTGCTGCTGGCGCAGTTCTACCCGTTGCAGACCTTTCCCATCGCCCGGGAAAACCTGCAGATCTACGGCATGTGGCTGAGCTTTGCCCTGTCGGCGGCGGTGATCACCTTCTTTGCCGCGCGGATGGCGGAAGAGCTGCGCCGCCAGGAAGAACTGCGGGCCATTCGCCGTGAAGAAGGCCTGCGGGACCAGCAGTTGCTGGCCGTCGCCACCCAGGCCGCCGGCGCGGCCCATGAGCTGGGCACGCCGCTGGCGACCATGAGCGTACTGCTCAAGGAAATGACCCAGGACCACCACGACCCGGCCCTGCAAGACGACCTGAGTGTGCTGCAGGAACAGGTCAAGCAGTGCAAGCTGACGTTGCAGCAACTGGTGCGCGCCGCCGAAGCCAATCGCCGCCTGGCAGTGGAGATGCAGGACGTCACCCAGTGGCTGGACGAAGCCCTGAACCGCTGGCACCTGATGCGTCCCGAAGCCAGCTACCGTTTCCACTTGCTGGGCCAGGGCGCGGTGCCGCGCATGGCGCCGCCGCCGGACCTGACCCAGGCGCTGCTGAACCTGCTGAACAACGCCGCCGATGCCTGCCCGGAAGGGTTGGAAGTGACCCTGGACTGGGACGCGGAAGACCTCACCATCAGCATTCGCGACCACGGTGCCGGCGTGCCGCTGGCGATTGCCGAGCAGATCGGCAAACCCTTCTTTACCACCAAGGGCAAAGGCTTCGGCCTCGGCCTGTTTTTGAGCAAGGCCAGCGTGACTCGCGCGGGCGGCTCAGTGAAACTCTATAGTCATGAGGAAGGCGGCACGCTCACCGAGCTGCGCCTGCCCCGTGTCGCACGAGGAGACATCGATGAGTGACGAGATCCAAGTCGAAGGCGAAGAACTGCCGCACCTGCTGCTGGTAGATGACGACGCCACCTTTACCCGCGTGATGGCCCGCGCCATGAGCCGTCGTGGCTTTCGCGTGAGCACCGCCGGTTCCGCCGAGGAAGGCCTGGCCATCGCCACGGCCGACCTGCCGGAATACGCGGCCCTGGACCTGAAAATGGACGGCGACTCCGGCCTGGTGCTGCTGCCCAAGCTGCTGGAGCTGGACCCGGAAATGCGCGTGGTGATCCTCACCGGCTATTCCAGCATTGCCACCGCCGTCGAGGCGATCAAGCGGGGTGCCTGCAACTACCTGTGCAAGCCGGCGGACGCCGACGACGTGCTGGCCGCCTTGCTCTCCGAGCACGCCGACCTCGACACCCTGGTGCCGGAAAACCCGATGTCGGTGGACCGCCTGCAGTGGGAACACATCCAGCGGGTGTTGACCGAGCACGAAGGCAACATCTCCGCCACGGCCCGCGCCCTGGGCATGCACCGTCGAACGTTGCAGCGCAAGTTGCAGAAACGCCCGGTTCGACGTTGAACGGCGACTGAACAATCTGCGTCAGGCCGCACGGAGCCCTGAACCGATCGTCTATGATCGGTTCAAACGCCTGTTATTTTTTTCCTACCGAGCCTGAACAATGAATCAGAACGCTGAGTATTCCGCGGTCAATGACGCGGTGCGTGGGCAATTTTTAAGGAAAGTGTGGGCGCTGATCACCCCTTACTGGCGCAGTGAGGAGAAGGGCAAGGCCTGGCTGTTGCTGCTGGTGGTGCTGGGGCTGTCACTGTTCAGTGTGGCGGTGTCGGTGTGGTTCAACAGCTGGAACCGCGACTTCTACAACGCCCTGGAAAAGAAGGACTACGACGCCTTCACCCACTTGCTGATGTATTTCAGCGTGATCGCCGTGGTGGCGATCGTCACCGGGGTGTTCACCTCCTATTTGCAGCAAATGCTCACCATCCGCTGGCGGCGCTGGCTGACCGAAACCTATTTTGCCAAGTGGCTGAGCCAGAAGAACTACTACCACCTGGAATACGGCGGCTACACCGATAACCCCGACCAACGTATCTCCGAAGACCTCAACGCCTTTACCAGCAGCACCCTGAGCCTGGGCCTGGGTTTTATCAGTAACCTGGTGAGCCTGGTGTCGTTCTCGGTGATCCTGTGGGGCGTGTCCGGCAGCATCGAAGTGTGGGGCATCACCATTCCCGGCTACATGTTCTGGGCGGCGCTGGTCTATGCGGTGCTGGGCAGTTGGCTGACCCACTTGATTGGTCGAAAACTGATCGGCTTGAGCAACCGTCAACAACGGTTCGAGGCTGACTTGCGTTTCAGCCTGGTGCGGGTACGCGAGAACGCGGAAAGCATCGCGTTGTTCAATGGCGAGCCCAATGAACACCAGCAGCTGAGTGCGCGTTTCGGGCGGGTGTGGAGCAACTTCTGGAGCATCATGCAGCTCAAGAAGCGCCTGAATTTCTTCACCAGCGGTTACTCGCAGATCGCGATCATCTTCCCGTTTGTGGTGGCAGCGCCGCGTTACTTTTCCGGCAAGATCGAATTGGGCGTACTGATGCAAGTGGCCCAGGCGTTTGGCAGTGTGCAGGGCAGCCTCAGCTGGTTTGTCGACGCGTACACCGTGTTGGCCAGCTGGCGTGCGACCTGTGATCGTCTGCTGAGCTTCGGCGAGGCGATGGAAGAAAACGAAGGCCGCAACATGGGCATCGAGTTGCAGCGCCAGGGCGGCGGCTTGCAGGTGAACAACCTCAGCCTGGACCTGGCGGATGGTCGTCACCTGCTCGAAGGCGCCAACCTGACGGTTGCCGAAGGTGAGCGCCTGATGCTCAGCGGTCGTTCCGGCAGCGGCAAATCAACCTTGCTGCGGGCCATGGGCAATTTGTGGCCAAACGGCCACGGCAACATTCGTTTGCCGGCCGAGCGTTACCTGTTCCTGCCGCAGAAGCCGTATCTACCGATTGGCACTCTGCGTGGCGTGTTGAGTTATCCACAGGAGGAGGGCGCGTACCCGGCGGAACGTTATGCACAGGTCCTGGAAACCTGCCGCCTGGCGCACCTGATTCCACGCCTGGACGAAGCCAATCACTGGCAGCGCATGCTGTCACCGGGTGAGCAGCAGCGCCTGGCATTTGCCCGGGCGTTGTTGTTTGAGCCGCAATGGCTGTACATGGATGAGGCCACGTCGGCAATGGACGAAGAGGATGAGGCGGCGCTTTATCAGGCGTTGATCGATGAGTTGCCGGGCTTGAGCATCGTCAGCGTCGGCCATCGCAGCAGCCTCAAGCGTTTCCATGGGCGGCATGTGCGGATACAGGACGGGCAGCTACAAGAACAACCCGTGTCCTGAGGCAGGGCGCGGTCAATGTGGGAGCGGGCTTGCTCGCGAAGGCGGTGTGTCAGTCACTCGATGTATTCACTGACCCACCGCCTTCGCGAGCAAGCCCGCTTCCACAATGGACCAGTGTTGTCTGGTCGACCTGCGTCCAACAAAAAAGCCCGGCTGATCATCGATCAGCCGGGCTTTTTCATGTCGCTTGAAAAGGTATTACTTCTTCAAGCCGTAATGCTCATCCAGCATCCCCGGGGCGTTTGGCGTTTTTGGCGCGTAGTCCCGTGGCGGTTCCTGATTTTCCCGGGGTGGGGTCAGGCGTTCCCGTGGAGCGTGCGGTGCATCGGAATGCAGCGCGGCCAGCAGGCGCTGGCGGGTGATGTCGTCCAGGGCCAGGCGGTTGGCACCCTCGGCGAGATGATCCTGTACTTCCTGATAGCTCTGAGTGAGCTTTTTCACCAGGGTCGCGGTGCTGTTGAAGTGGGTAACAACCTCGTTCTGATAACTGTCAAAACGTTCCTGAATGTCATCCAGCTGACGCTGCGTGCGGTTAGGCGCGGCATTCGGCAGCAGGCGGGCAACCAGGAATCCAATGGCGACACCGGCAACCAAGGCGAGAGTCGGCAACAACCAAACTAAGAGCGAGTGTTCCACGAGTCCTTCCTCTATAAACGGCTTTGCTTTACGTTAACGGCTCGGACCTGCGCTGTATACCGCGATTAAGCTCGCAATGATGCCATGCACAGACTTTTAGCTAGACGAGTCGACCCCTTGAGAGGTCACGGAGTTCCTTCCTTGCTGATGCGTGAAACCCCCGTTTTGATCGATGGCCCGGTAGGCCAACTGGAAGCCCTGTATCTGGATCACCCCGCGCCACGTGGCCTGGCGCTGATCTGCCACCCTAACCCGGTGCAGGGCGGCACCATGCTCAACAAAGTCGTATCGACCCTGCAACGCACTGCGCGGGATGCCGGCCTGATCACGTTACGTTTCAATTATCGCGGTGTCGGCGCCAGCGCCGGTACGCACGATATGGGCACCGGTGAAGTCGACGACGCCGAAGCCGCGGCCACCTGGCTGCGTGAAAAGCATCCCGACCTGCCGATCACCCTGCTGGGTTTTTCCTTCGGCGGGTTTGTGGCGGCCACCCTCGGCGGCCGTCTGGAAGCCAAGGGCGAAAAACTCGCGCACCTGTTCATGGTGGCCGCGGCGGTGATGCGCCTGCGGGATAACGACGTGCTGCCACAAGGCTGCCCATTGACCGTGATCCAGCCGGAAACCGACGAAGTGGTCGACCCACAACTCGTCTACGACTGGTCCGCCGCCTTGAATCGCCCCCATACGCTTCTGAAAGTGGCAGAATGCGGACACTTTTTTCATGGCAAGCTGACCGATCTCAAGGATCTTGTGCTGCCACGTCTTTCGAATTGATGACAAGCGATCACCCATGACGACCCGTACCCGCATCCTTACCGGCATCACCACCACCGGCACGCCGCACCTGGGCAACTACGCCGGCGCGATTCGCCCGGCGATCCTTGCCAGCCAGGACGCCAACGCCGACTCCTTCTACTTCCTGGCCGACTACCACGCCCTGATCAAGTGCGATGACCCGCAGCGCATCCAGCGCTCGCGCATGGAAATCGCCGCGACCTGGCTGGCCGGTGGCCTGGATGTGAACCGGGTGACGTTCTACCGTCAGTCCGACATCCCGGAAATCCCCGAGCTGACCTGGTTGCTGACCTGCGTGGCGGCCAAGGGCCTGCTCAACCGTGCGCACGCCTACAAGGCCTCGGTGGACAAGAACCTGGAAAACGGCGAAGACCCGGATGCGGGCATCACCATGGGCCTGTACAGCTACCCGGTGCTGATGGCCGCGGACATCCTGATGTTCAACGCCCACAAGGTGCCGGTCGGCCGTGACCAGATCCAGCACGTGGAAATGGCCCGCGACATCGGCCAGCGCTTCAACCACCTGTTCGGCAACGGTAAAGAATTCTTCACCATGCCCGAGGCGCTGATCGAAGAAAGCGTCGCCACCTTGCCGGGCCTGGATGGCCGCAAGATGTCGAAGAGCTACGACAACACCATCCCGTTGTTCACCAGCGCCAAGGACATGAAGGACGCGATCTCGCGGATCGTCACCGACTCCCGCGCGCCGGGCGAAGCGAAAGATCCGGACAACTCGCACCTGTTCACCCTGTACCAGGCATTTGCCACCAAGGCCCAGGAAGAAGCGTTCCGCGGCGAGCTGCTGCAAGGCCTGGGCTGGGGTGAGGCGAAGAACCGTCTGTTCCAGCTGCTGGACGGCCAACTGGGGGAAGCGCGCGAGCGTTACCACCAATTGATGTCGCGCCCGTCAGACATGGAAGACCTGCTGCTGATCGGTGCCCGTAAAGCCCGCGCCGTGGCTGCACCGTTCCTGGCCGAGCTGCGTGAAGCGGTGGGCCTGCGTTCGTTCGTCAACCCGGTCGCCGTTGCCGCTACCACCAAGAAAAAAGCGGCGAAAGCTGCACGTTTTGTCAGCTTCCGCGAAGACGACGGCAGCTTCCGCTTCCGTTTGCTGGCGGCCGAAGGCGAACAACTGCTGCTGTCGCGCAACTTCGCCGACGGCAAAACCGCCGGCGCGGTGACCAAGCAGTTGCAATCGGGGCAGGCGCTGGATGTACGCAGCGAAGCCCTGAGCTTCAGCGTATGGCTGGAAGGTGCTGCCGTCGCCGACAGCCCGGCGTTCGCCGACAGCGCCTCGCGGGATGCCGCGATCGAAGCCTTGCGCGTTGCGTTGACCCCAATCGAGGATTGACCCGACCAAGGGTTGATTGCCATTCTTCAGGGCCGTCGTTACAGTGGCGGCCCGTTTTTGTTGCCTTGCTAACGAATTATGACGCCCCTAGAACGATATCAAGCTGATCTGAAACGCCCTGAATTCTTCCATGACGCTGCCCAGGAAACTGCGGTGCGTCATTTGCAGCGCCTGTACGACGACCTGGTCCAGGCCTCGCAGAACAAGCCGGGCATGTTCAGCAAGTTGTTTGGCAAGAAAGACCACACGCCGGTCAAGGGCTTGTACTTTTGGGGTGGCGTCGGCCGGGGCAAGACTTACCTGGTGGATACCTTCTTCGAAGCGCTGCCGTTCAAGGAAAAGGTCCGCACTCACTTCCACCGCTTCATGAAGCGCGTGCACGAAGAGATGAAGACCCTGCCGGGCGAGAAGAACCCGCTGACCATCATCGCCAAGCGTTTCTCGGAAGAAGCCCGGGTGATCTGTTTCGATGAGTTCTTCGTCTCCGACATCACCGACGCGATGATCCTCGGCACCTTGATGGAGGAGCTGTTCAAGAACGGCGTGACCCTGGTCGCCACCTCGAACATCGTGCCTGACGGCCTGTACAAGGACGGCCTGCAACGCGCACGCTTCCTGCCCGCCATCGCCCTGATCAAGCAGAACACCGACATCGTCAACGTCGACAGCGGCGTCGACTACCGCCTGCGTCACCTTGAGCAAGCGGAACTGTTCCACTTCCCGCTCAATGAAGTGGCCCAGGAAAGCCTGCGCAAGAGCTTTCGTGCCCTGACGCCGGAATGCACCCAGGCGGTGGAAAACGACAAGTTGATTATCGAAAACCGCGAAATCATCGCGCTGCGCACCTGCGACGACGTGGCCTGGTTCGACTTCCGCGAACTGTGCGACGGCCCTCGCAGCCAGAACGACTACATCGAACTGGGCAAGATCTTCCATGCGGTGATCCTGAGCGGCGTCGAGCAGATGAGCGTCACCACCGACGACATCGCGCGGCGCTTTATCAACATGGTCGATGAATTCTACGACCGTAACGTCAAGCTGATCATCTCGGCGGAAGTTGAGCTCAAGGACCTCTACACTGGTGGCCGCTTGAACTTCGAGTTCCAGCGCACCTTGAGCCGCTTGCTGGAAATGCAGTCCCACGAGTTCCTGTCGCGGGCGCACAAGCCTTAAGCGATGTGTTCGAAATGAAATAGGCCCGCAGCGATGCGGGCCTTTTTTATGCAGAATTTCCAGGTCAACGGAAATCAACTGTGGGAGCCGGGCTTGCCCGCGATAGCGGTCTGCCAGCTAATGCACCTGGTGTCTGACACGCCGCCATCGCAGGCAAGCCAGCTCCCACCTTTTTACTGTGTATACCCTTTGGTTACGCGGCCTGCTGGAATTGCTGGCGGTACTGGTTGGGCGACAGCTCGGTGTGCTGCCGGAACAGCCGCGCAAAGAAGCTTGCGTCGTCGTAGCCCACTTCGTAACTGATGGTCTTGATGCTTTTGCGGCTGCCGGACAGCAAGCCCTTGGCGGTCTCGATGCGCAGGCGTTGCAGGTAATGCAGCGGCTTGTCGCCGGTGGCGGTCTGGAAGCGGCGCATGAAGTTGCGGATGCTCATGCCGTGTTCCCGGGCCACGTCTTCGAAGCGGAACTTGTCGGCGAAGTGTTCTTCGAGCCAATGCTGGATCTGCAGGATGATCACGTCCTGGTGCAGCTTCTGGCCGCCAAAACCGATGCGCCCCGGCGCATAGCTGCGCTGTACTTCGTAAAGGATGTCGCGGGCCACGGCCTGGGCGATGTTGGCGCCGCAGAAGCGTTCGATCAGGTAGATGTAGAGGTCGCAGGCTGAAGTGGTGCCGCCGGCGCAGTAGAGGTTGTCGGCATCGGTCAGGTGCTTGTCCTGGTTCAGTTGCACCTTGGGAAAGCGTTCGCTGAAGGCGTTGAAGAAGCGCCAGTAGGTGGTCGCTTCCTTGCCGTCCAGCAGGCCGGCTTCGGCGAGCCAGAACACGCCGGTGGCCTCGCCGCACAGCACGGCGCCACGGGCATGTTGTTCGCGCAGCCAGGGCAGCACTTGGGGGTAGCGTTGGCACAACGAGTCGAAGTCGTCCCAGAAGGCCGGGAGCACGATGATATCGGCGTTTTCGAGGCCGCCGTCCACCGGCATGATCACATCGCTGAAGCTGCGTACCGATTGCCCGTCGGGGCTGACCAGGCGCGTTTCGAAAGCGGGAGTAAGGCCCTGGCCCAGCTGTTTGCCGTAGCGCAGGCTCGCGAGGTGGAAGAAATCCTTGGCTTGCATGAGGGTTGAAGCGAATACCCGATCAATGGCCAAAATGCTGACGCGCCGCAAAGGCGTGGAGATTTGGTTAGACATAATTTCATTTATTCTTATAGGGGAAAGTGGTCACCAGACGGCTGGATCGTCTTATTTTTTGTCGCATGTGTCCAGTGTCCTGTGACGCCTTCGCGGCTTAGGCTCTGTGATCCCGGTCTTGTCCGACAATTCACGCAGGTGACCCATGATTCCCAGAACCTTGTTCAGCTCGGAGCACGAACTCTTCCGCCAGAGCGTGCGTACCTTCCTCGAAAAAGACGCGGCACCGTTCCACGGGCAATGGGAAAAGCAGGGCTACATCGACCGTAACCTGTGGAACAAGGCAGGGGAGGCGGGGATGCTCTGCTCGCATTTGCCGGAGGAGTACGGCGGCCTCGGGGCGGACTTTCTCTACAGCGCCGTGGTGATCGAAGAGATCAGTCGCCTGGGTCTGACCGGGATCGGTTTCTCCCTGCATTCGGACATTGTCGCGCCATACATCCTGCATTACGGCAGTGAGGCGCTGAAGCACAAGTACCTGCCCAAGTTGATCTCCGGGGAGATGGTCACGGCCATCGCCATGACCGAACCGGGGGCCGGGTCCGACCTGCAAGGGGTCAAGACCACGGCTGTGCTGGACGGTGATGAATATGTGATCAACGGCTCCAAGACGTTTATCACCAATGGCTTCCTCGCGGACCTGGTGATTGTCGTCGCCAAGACCGATCCCAAGGCGGGTGCCAAGGGTACGAGCCTGTTCCTGGTGGAAGCCAATACGCCGGGCTTCGACAAGGGCAAGCGCCTGGAGAAGGTCGGGATGAAGGCCCAGGACACGTCGGAGCTGTTCTTCCAGGATGTGCGGGTGCCCAAGGAGAATCTGCTGGGGCAGGCGGGGATGGGCTTTGCCTACCTGATGCAGGAGTTGCCGCAGGAGCGTCTGACGGTGGCGATTGGTGCGCTGTCGTCAGCCGAGGCGGCGTTGCAATGGACGCTGGAGTACACCCGCGACCGCAAGGCGTTCGGCAAGGCGATCATCGACTTCCAGAACACCCGCTTCAAACTGGCGGAGATTGCGACGGAAACCCAGATTGGCCGGGTGTTTGTCGACAAGTGCATGGAACTGCACCTCGAAGGCAAGCTTGATGTGCCGACGGCCGCGATGGCCAAGTACTGGGCCACAGACCTGCAATGCAAGGTGCTGGATGAGTGTGTGCAACTGCACGGGGGTTACGGTTTCATGTGGGAATACCCGATTGCACGGGCCTGGGCGGATGCGCGGGTGCAGCGGATTTATGCGGGGACGAATGAGATCATGAAGGAGATTATTGCGCGGGCGCTTTGAATCTTCTGTGTTGCTGATGGCGCCATCGCGGGCAAGCCCGGCTCCCACAGGAATACTCGGTCAACTGTGGGAGCTGGCTTGCCTGCGATAGCGGTCTAGGAATCAATCAAGGTGCAGGATTCGGATGATCCTTCTGGATCGCCTCAATCCCCGCCAGCACCTCATCCGACAGTTTCAGGTCGGCACTGGCGATGTTGCTCTCCAACTGCTCCAGGGTCGTGGCGCCAATGATGTTGGTGGTCACGAACGGTTGCTGGGTCACAAATGCCAATGCCATCTGCGCCGGGTCCAGGCCATGCTCACGGGCCAGTGCCACGTAACGGCTGCACGCTGCTTCCGATTGCGGGTTGAAGTAGCGGCTGAAGCGGCTATAGAGGCTCAGGCGACCCTTGGCCGGGCGTGCGCCGCCTTCGTACTTGCCACTGAGCATGCCGAACGCCAGTGGCGAATACGCCAGCAAACCACATTGCTCACGGATGGCGATTTCCGCCAGGCCCACTTCAAAGCTGCGGTTGAGCAGGTTGTAAGGGTTCTGGATCGATACCGCGCGGGTCCAGCCGCGGGCTTCGGCCAGGGCCAGGAACTTCATGGTGCCCCACGGGGTTTCGTTGGACAGGCCGATGTGGCGGATCTTGCCGGCCTTGACCTGCTCGTCCAGCGCTTCAAGGGTTTCTTCCAGCGGCGTCAGGTCTTCTTCGGCCTTGTGCTTGTAGCCCAGCTGTCCGAAAAAGTTGGTGCTGCGCTCGGGCCAGTGCAGCTGGTAGAGGTCGATCCAGTCGGTTTGCAGGCGCTTGAGGCTTGCATCCAGGGCTTCGACGATGTGTTTGCGGTTGTGCTTGAGGCTGCCATCGCGGATGTAGTCGATGGTGTTGCCGGGGCCGGCGATCTTGCTGGCGAGGATCCAGTCGGCACGGTCGCCGCGGCTTTTGAAGTAATTACCGATGTAGCACTCGGTGGTGGCGTAGGTATCTGCCTTGGGCGGTACCGGGTACATTTCCGCCGTATCGAGGAAGTTGATCCCGGCGGCCTTGGCCCGTTCGATCTGTGCGAAGGCCTCTGCCTCGCTGTTCTGCTCGCCCCAGGTCATGGTGCCCAAGGCTATCGCGCTCACATTCAGATCGGTTCGGCCCAGCTGTCGATAGTCCATCGGGTACTCCTTGAGGGAAAACAATCATAAAAGCAGGTTGAAATTTTTTTGGCAATCTGCATAATTGCCCACCTCTTTCTGCAGTGGAAGTGATGCGCCGCCTGCCGAAGAATCTTGCCGTTGAACGGACGCGCCGACCCGAGCCCCCGATAGCGTCTGTATCCGGCTGCCTTTGACTTGTCAAAGTACGCACTATTCAGTAAGATCCGCCGTCTAATTTACAGGGCGGCCCCTGAGGCTATTAAAGAATGACAACTTTTACTGCAAAACCAGAAACAGTTCAGCGCGACTGGTTTGTCGTCGACGCCGCTGGTCAGACCCTGGGTCGTCTGGCCACTGAAGTCGCCAGCCGTCTGCGTGGCAAGCACAAGCCTGAGTACACCCCTCACGTTGATACCGGTGACTACATTGTCATCATCAACGCCGAGCAGGTACGTGTTACCGGCAACAAAGCGCAAGACAAAATGTACTACCGTCACTCCGGTTTCCCAGGCGGTATCAAGTCTTCGAACTTCGAAGGCCTGATCTCCAAAAAGCCTGAAGCCCCGATTGAAATCGCGGTCAAAGGTATGCTGCCGAAGGGCCCACTGGGTCGCGACATGTATCGCAAGCTGAAAGTCTATGCGGGCGCTGCTCACCCTCATGCTGCTCAGCAGCCCCAAGAACTGAAGTTTTAACGGAATAGTTCATTATGTCGGCGACTCAAAATTACGGCACTGGCCGTCGCAAAACCGCTACCGCTCGCGTTTTCCTGCGTCCGGGTACTGGTAACATCTCGATCAACAACCGCACTCTGGAAAACTTCTTCGGTCGCGAAACTGCCCGCATGGTAGTTCGTCAGCCGCTGGAATTGACCGAGACCGTTGAAAAGTTCGACATCTACGTCACCGTTATCGGTGGCGGTGTAAGTGGTCAAGCTGGCGCAATCCGCCACGGTATCACTCGCGCTCTGATGCAGTACGACGAAACCCTGCGTGGCGCTCTGCGCAAAGCTGGCTTCGTGACTCGCGATGCTCGTGAAGTTGAACGTAAGAAAGTTGGTCTGCGTAAAGCGCGTAAGCGTCCGCAGTACTCGAAGCGTTAATTCGCTTTTACGTTCCAGAAAACGCCCAGCCTCCTCACGGAGCTGGGCGTTTTTTATTGCCTGCTATTTATGTAAAAAAATCTCTGTGACAACTTGCCACATCCGTAGAGCCCCTATACTCAAAGGCTTGGAGCCAGTGCCGGGGGTAATTACCTTGTCAGACGTGGGGCTTTTCATTACCATTCGGCAAAATTTTTATAAGTTCAGATTTAACACTTAGTAGACGCCTGATTTAACAGGCCACAAAGCTGATGGGAGAGGACTGAATGAGCAATGACGGCGTGAATGCAGGCCGGCGTCGCTTCTTGGTAGCAGCCACATCCGTGGTGGGTGCTGCAGGAGCGGTGGGGGCTGCGGTCCCGTTCGTGGGGTCATGGTTTCCCAGTGCCAAGGCGAAAGCCGCAGGTGCACCGGTGAAGGTGAATATCAGCAAGATCGACCCAGGCCAGCAAATGATTGCTGAATGGCGCGGTCAGCCGGTGTTCATCGTTCGTCGTACCGAGGAAATCCTGGGAAATCTGAAGAAGATCGAGGGCCAGCTGTCCGACCCCGACTCGAAGAATTCCGACCAACCCGCTTACGTCGATAAGGAAATTCGCTCGATCAAGCCGGAGATTCTGCTGCTGATCGGTATCTGCACCCACTTGGGTTGCTCTCCCACCTTCCGCCCGGAAGTGGCGCCCGCGGACCTGGGCAAGGACTGGGTCGGGGGCTATTTCTGCCCGTGCCACGGTTCTCACTACGACCTCGCTGGCCGCGTCTACAAGTCACAACCCGCACCACTGAACCTGCCAGTTCCGCCACATCACTACGAGACTGACAGTGTCATTGTCATTGGCGTCGACGAGGGGGAGAAAGCCTGATGAGCAAGTTCATGGATTGGGTGGATGCGCGCTTCCCCGCGACCAAGATGTGGGAAGACCATCTCAGCAAGTACTACGCACCGAAGAATTTCAACTTCTTCTATTTCTTTGGCTCCCTGGCACTTTTGGTACTGGTCAACCAGATCGTTACCGGTGTCTGGCTGACGATGAGCTACACCCCGTCGGCCGAAGAAGCCTTCGCCTCCGTCGAATACATCATGCGCGACGTCGAGTACGGCTCGATCCTGCGTCTGCTGCACTCCACCGGCGCCTCGGCGTTCTTCATCGTCGTCTACATGCACATGTTCCGTGGCTTGCTCTACGGGTCGTACCAGAAGCCCCGTGAGCTTGTGTGGGTGTTCGGCATGCTGATCTACCTGGCGCTGATGGCCGAGGCCTTCATGGGCTACCTGCTGCCGTGGGGCCAGATGTCCTACTGGGGTGCCCAGGTGATCATCTCGCTGTTTGGTGCGATCCCGGTCATCGGCAACGACCTGACCCAGTGGATTCGTGGTGACTACCTGATCTCCGGGATCACCCTGAACCGCTTCTTCGCCTTGCACGTGGTGGCCTTGCCGATCGTGATTCTCGGCCTGGTGGTGCTGCACATCCTGGCGTTGCACGAAGTGGGTTCGAACAACCCCGACGGCGTGGACATCAAGAAGCACAAGGACGAAAACGGCGTACCGCTGGACGGCATTCCGTTCCACCCGTACTACACCGTGAAAGATATCGTCGGCGTGGTGGTGTTCCTGTTCATCTTCTGCTCGATCGTGTTCTTTTTCCCGGAAATGGGCGGTTATTTCCTCGAGAAACCGAACTTCGAACAGGCGAACGCCTTCAAGACCCCGGAACACATTGCACCGGTCTGGTACTTCACGCCGTTCTACGCGATCTTGCGGGCGATTCCCGACAAACTCATGGGCGTCATGGCCATGGGCGCGGCGATTGCGGTGCTGTTCGTGCTGCCTTGGCTCGACCGTAGCCCGGTCAAGTCCATGCGCTACAAGGGCTGGCTGAGCAAGATCTGGCTGTGGGTGTTCTGCATCGCGTTCGTGATCCTGGGTGTACTGGGTGTACTGGCGCCGACCCCGGAGCGTACGTTGCTGTCGCAGGTCTGCACCTTCCTGTACTTCGCCTACTTCATTCTGATGCCGTTCTACACCCGGCTCGAGAAGACCAAACCGGTACCGGAAAGGGTGACTGGCTGATGAAAAAATTATTCGTTGCATTCATTCTTGCGGCCCTGCCGCTGCTGTCTTTCGCCGCTGAACACGGCCCAGAGCTGGAAAAAGTCGACATCGACGTGTCGGACAAGGCCGCGATGCAGGACGGGCTGCGTACGTTCACCAACTACTGCATGGGCTGCCACAGTGCCAAGTTCCAGCGTTATGAACGTGTGGCCGACGACCTGGGCATCCCCCATGACGTGATGCTCAGCCACTCGGTGTTCACCGGCGCGAAGATCGGCGACCACATGACCATCGGCATGCAACCGGCCGACGCCAAGACCTGGTTCGGGGCTGCGCCGCCCGACCTGACCCTGGTGGCTCGTGTGCGTGGCACCGATTGGCTCTACGGCTACCTGAAATCCTTCTACGAAGACCCGTCGCGTCCCTACGGCGTGAACAACAAAGTGTTCCCGAACGTCGGTATGCCGAACGTTCTGGTCGGCCTGCAAGGCCGCCAAGTGGTAGGATGCAAGCAAGTACAAATCGTCGAAGACGGCAAGAAGCAGTATGATCCGCTCACTGGTACGCCTTTGACTCATGAAGCGTGCGATCAGCTGACCATAGTGCCGAAGACCGGCGCGCTGAACGAAGAGCAGTTCGACGAGAAGGTCAAGAATCTGGTGACCTTCCTGGCCTACTCGGCCAACCCAGTGAAGCTGCAGCATCAGCGCATTGGTACCTATGTGTTGCTGTACCTGGCCTTCCTCTTCGTGTTCGCCTATCTGCTGAAACGCGAATACTGGAAGGATGTGCATTGATCCAACCGTAAGTAATTGCTGTTAATCTTGCGCGCCCAGCGGCATCTCTGAAGGTAAGCCTGGTTTATCCAGGCGTCACGGAGATGCTCACTGGGCGCGCTCGTTTTTGAGCTTCCGATAATTTCAACAAGCGAGGAGGACCGCCATGGGCGTGACCAATCGGTTGGCCTGTTACTCCGACCCCGCCGACCACTATTCCCACCGAGTACGCATCGTGCTCGCAGAGAAGGGTGTCAGCGCAGAGATCATCACTGTAGAGGCAGGTCGTCACCCGCCGAAACTGATCGAAGTGAACCCTTACGGCAGCTTGCCCACCCTGGTCGATCGTGACCTGGCGTTGTGGGAGTCAACCGTGGTGATGGAATACTTGGATGAGCGTTATCCCCATCCGCCGTTGTTGCCGGTGTATCCGGTGGCACGTGCCAACAGCCGCCTGCTGATCCATCGGATCCAGCGTGACTGGTGTGGCCTGGTGGACCTGATTCTGGACTCACGCAGCAAAGAAGCCGCCCGGGTTCAGGCGCGCAAGGAATTGCGCGAGAGCCTGACCGGTGTTTCGCCGTTATTTGCCGACAAACCTTTTTTCCTCAGCGAGGAACAAAGTCTGGTGGATTGCTGCCTATTACCCATACTCTGGCGCTTGCCTATCTTGGGCATTGAATTGCCGCGGCCTGCCAAGCCGCTGCTTGACTACATGGAGCGCCAGTTTGCGCGTGAGGCTTTCCAGGCGAGTCTGTCTGGTGTCGAACGCGATATGCGCTAAGGCTTAAGGAGCCGTTGATGAACTCCAGTCGACCTTACCTGGTCCGCGCGCTCTATGAGTGGATAGTGGACAACGATTGCACCCCGCACATGCTGGTCAATTCCGAGTTTCCTGCGGTTCAGGTACCGCAAGGTTTTGCCAGTGACGGACAAATCGTCCTGAACGTTTCACCCAGTGCCGTGCGACACCTGCACATGGACAATGAGGCGGTCAGCTTCGAAGGGCGTTTCGGCGGTGTGCCGCATACGCTGTTCGTACCCATCGGCGCCATCCTCGGGATTTACGCCCGGGAAAATGGCCAGGGCATGGTGTTTGATCTGGAGTCGTCCCTTGCGGATGACGAAGCGATCGAACTCGAAGGCGAAGATGATGTGCCGCCGCCGGATTCCGAGCCACCGCGTCCAAGCGGTCGGCCGAGTCTGAAAGTGGTGAAGTAACAAGGCGCAGGCCCTCGGGCCAGTGTTGAAAATGCCTCGGCGATGCCGGGGCATTTTTTTGTCTGGCGAAAACCCCGTCGTATATAGATGAAAGTCATGACAGGACGGTGATCGTACAACCGCCATGGGCTATCATGCGTGCTTCAGATCGCCGAGACAGATGATTCATCATGGAAAACTCCAGCGCCGCCCCTCGTCTTCCCCGCAAGCGCCGCAGCCTTGCCCAGGAATTGGTCACGGTGTTGTCCGAGCAGATCCGCGACGGCCAGCTCAAACGTGGCGACAAACTGCCCACCGAGTCGGCGATCATGGACGCCCATGGGGTCAGCCGCACCGTGGTGCGTGAAGCCATCTCGCGATTGCAGGCGGCCGGGCAGGTGGAAACCCGCCATGGCATCGGCACCTTCGTGCTGGATACGCCAAGCCCCAGCGGTTTCCGGATAGACCCGGCCACTGTTGTTACCCTGCGTGATGTACTGGCCATCCTTGAACTGCGGATCAGCCTGGAAGTGGAGTCTGCCGGGCTTGCTGCCCAGCGGCGTAGCGACGAGCAATTGGCAGGGATGCGTGCTGCCCTCGATGCCCTGAACGAAAGTGCGGCCCACGCCGGTGATGCGGTGGCATCGGACTTCCAGTTCCACCTGCAGATTGCCCTGTCCACCGGCAACCGCTACTTCACCGACATCATGACCCACCTGGGCACCAGCATCATTCCGCGCACGCGGCTGAACTCGGCACGCCTGGCCCATGATGATCAGCAGCACTACATGAGCCGCCTGAGCCGCGAACACGAAGAGATCTATGAGGCGATCGCTCGCCAGGACTCGGATGCGGCACGGGCGGCCATGCGGTTACACCTGACCAACAGCCGTGAGCGGCTGCGCCATGCCCATGAAGAGGCGGAAGCGCAGCGCGGTTGATTCCAGGCTGGACGTAAGCGTGTGGCTTGAAAGCTCATTGTGGCGAGGGAGCTTGCTCCCGTTGGGCCGCGCAGCGGCCCCAAAATCCATTCCCCCGTGTTCTTGCTGGGGCTGCTTCGCAGCCCAACGGGAGCAAGCTCCCTCGCCACAGGTTAATGCATGAGGCTTAACTCATGTCATTCGGCTTGTAGTCCTTGAGCAGCAGATACGTACTCCAACCCCACCAGTCATTGGTCCACTGCTTGTCGTTCAGGTTGTTGACGTCCTTGCGCCGCAGCACCTTGTCGCCTTCAGCCTTGAACAGCGGTGAGAAGTTGTTCGCCGGGTTTTGCGCGGCGTTCAGGTCCGGCACATACAGCGGCGCCTTGAAGTTGGCCGGGGAGGGCGCCACGCCGCTGATAAAGGTTTCGAAGATCTCATCCGCCGACGCCTGGACGGCGCGCTTGACCATGGCCCGGTTGGCCGCGTCGTTGCTGTCGAAATAACGTTTGTCACCGTAGGCGTGCCACTGATCGCCGAAGGCATTGCGTACGTTGAGCCCGAACTTGCTGTCTTCATCGTGCATGAAGCGGCTGATCAGCGAGCCCAGTTCACCCGGTGTTACCACTGCCGCCAGTTGCTTGCGCGGTACCCGCAGGTGGCCGGCGGAAAACAGGTCGGTCAAGAAGTGATCAGCGAAGCTGTTCATGGCGTAAGCCAGTTCCAGCGCCTGGTCGGTGCCGGTCTGATGAGCGACGACGGCTTGTTGCAGGGCTGCCGTATGCCCCGCCAGATACGCCGCCAACGCCCATTCGCCGAAGTGGTCGGCATTGTCTGCCGCCAGTTTCAGGTAGCGTCCCAGTGGAATCAGCGCCGACACGGCGCTGCCGCCGCCGGTGATGCGGTTCCATTCTTCGGACAAGGTGTCACCCAGTGCGTCATACGCTTCATGGGGTTGCTTGCCATCCTTGATCGCCTGGTTGACTGCATTGATCTCCTTTTGCATCACCGAGAGGATCTTGCCCGCTTCCTCTCGCGATGCCGGCAATACTGCCAACGAGTTGAACGCATCGGTAAAGCGCTGCACGCGGTCAGCAGGCGACGCTCCCTCGTTGATGGGGCGCCCGGGAATGCCATAGAAATCACCGCCCAGGGCAATGATCTGGCCGTAGCTCAAGGCCAGGCCATTGGGCAGGTGCAATTCGACCTGCCGGGCGGGAATCGGCGGGGCGTCCTTGGCGAAGCGCAACAGGGTGTCGTCGCCGATGGCGGTGTGTTCGCCGCCTTCGAAGCGCAGGGTGGGTGGTCTTTTTTCAGGTGTGGCGAGTTCAAGATCTGACATGTTAGCTCCTTGCTATGTCGTAGGAATCTTCCGTAATAGCTGTATGTATATACAGTCAATCCGAGCATAGAGGAAAAACTTCCTACGTCAAGAACGCAGCAATCGGGGAGGGCAGCGATGAATTGCAGTTGACGAATATTTTTATAGTTGTACGATGACGTACGACATCAAGATAACCGTCCGTAATCTCTCAACAGAAAGTCTTCGCCCAGGGTGTTCGAATAATGAATCCACAAGAACTGAAGTCCATCCTCTCTCACGGTCTGCTGTCTTTCCCGGTGACCGATTTCAACGCCCAGGGTGATTTCCACCAGGCGGGCTACATCAAGCGTCTGGAGTGGCTGGCCCCTTACGGCGCTACTGCCTTGTTCGCCGCTGGCGGCACCGGTGAGTTTTTCTCCCTGGCGGCCAGCGAATATTCGCAAGTGGTAAAAACTGCGGTCGATACCTGCGCCACCAGCGTGCCGATTCTGGCCGGTGTCGGCGGTGCCACCCGCCAGGCCATCGAGTACGCCCAGGAAGCCGAGCGTCTTGGCGCCAAAGGCCTGCTGCTGCTGCCGCACTACCTGACTGAAGCCAGCCAGGACGGGGTTGCCGCCCACGTTGAAGCGGTGTGCAAGTCGGTCAAGATCGGCGTCGTGGTCTACAACCGCAACGTCTGCCGCCTGACCGCGCCGCTGCTGGAACGCCTGGCCGAGCGCTGCCCGAACCTGATCGGCTACAAGGACGGCCTGGGTGACATCGAATTGATGGTGTCGATCCGCCGCCGCCTTGGTGACCGTTTCAGCTACCTGGGCGGCTTGCCGACTGCAGAGGTTTACGCCGCTGCCTACAAGGCCCTGGGCGTGCCGGTGTACTCCTCGGCGGTGTTTAACTTCATTCCAAAAACCGCGATGGATTTCTACCACGCCATTGCCCGGGAAGATCACGCCACCGTCGGCAAGATCATCGACGACTTCTTCCTGCCGTACCTCGACATCCGTAACCGCAAGGCCGGTTACGCCGTGAGCATCGTCAAGGCCGGGGCGAAAATCGTCGGCTACGACGCAGGCCCCGTGCGTACGCCGCTGACCGATCTGCTGCCGGAAGAATACGAAGCCCTGGCCGCGTTGATCGACAAGCAAGGCGCGCAATAACCCATCACCAAGGCCGCTGAGTAATCAGCGGCTTTTTGCGTCAGGAGAGAATTCGTGTCCCAAGCCAAGCGTTTTGAAAACTACATCGGTGGCCAGTGGGTTGCCGGCGCCGACTACTCGGCCAACATCAACCCGTCGGAGTTGTCTGACGTCATTGGCGAATACGCCAAGGCTGACCTCGCCCAGGTCCACGCGGCCATTGACGCTGCGCGCGCTGCATTCCCGGCGTGGTCCACTTCCGGGATCCAGGCGCGCCATGACTCCCTGGATAAAGTCGGCACCGAAATCCTCGCCCGTCGCGAAGAACTCGGCACCCTGCTGGCCCGGGAAGAGGGCAAGACTCTGCCGGAAGCCATCGGCGAAGTGACCCGCGCCGGTAATATCTTCAAATTCTTTGCCGGTGAATGCCTGCGCCTGTCCGGCGACTACCTGCCGTCGGTGCGTCCGGGCGTCAACGTCGAAGTCACCCGCGAAGCCTTGGGCGTGGTTGGCCTGATCACCCCGTGGAACTTCCCGATTGCCATCCCGGCCTGGAAGATCGCGCCGGCCCTGGCCTACGGCAACTGCGTGGTGCTCAAGCCGGCTGAACTGGTACCGGGCTGCGCCTGGGCCCTGGCCGAAATCATCTCCCGCGCCGGCTTCCCCGCCGGGGTGTTCAACCTGGTGATGGGCAGCGGCCGTGTGGTCGGCGATGCCATGGTCAACAGCCCGAAAGTCGACGGCATCAGCTTCACCGGCTCCGTTGGCGTAGGTCGCCAGATCGCCGTCAGCTGTGTATCGCGCCAGGCCAAGGTGCAGTTGGAGATGGGCGGCAAGAACCCGCAGATCATTCTCGACGACGCCGACCTCAAGCAAGCCGTCGAGCTGTCGGTACAGAGTGCGTTCTACTCCACCGGCCAGCGTTGCACCGCGTCCAGCCGCTTTATTGTTACCGCCGGGATTCACGACCAGTTCGTCGCGGCCATGGCTGAGCGGATGAAGTCGATCAAAGTCGGCCACGCCCTGAAAACCGGCACCGACATCGGCCCGGTGGTGTCCCAGGCCCAGTTGGACCAGGACCTGAAGTACATCGACATCGGCCAGAGCGAAGGTGCCCGGCTGGTCAGCGGTGGTGAACTGGTGACGTGCGACACCGAAGGCTACTTCCTCGCTCCGACGCTGTTTGCCGACAGCGAAGCCGCGATGCGCATCAGCCGTGAAGAGATCTTCGGCCCGGTGGCCAACGTGGTCCGCGTGGCGGATTACGAGGCGGCGCTGGCGATGGCCAACGACACCGAATTCGGCCTCTCGGCCGGTATCGCTACCACGTCGCTGAAATACGCCAATCACTTCAAGCGTCATTCCCAGGCCGGGATGGTGATGGTCAATCTGCCGACTGCCGGCGTGGATTATCACGTTCCATTCGGTGGCCGTAAGGGTTCATCCTACGGTTCGCGTGAGCAGGGTCGCTATGCGCAAGAGTTCTACACCGTGGTTAAAACCAGCTACATCGGTTCGTAATACGCAATATCTGTAGGCGCCGGCTCGTGTGGGCGCTGCTTTATGTGGGAGCCGGGCTTGCCCGCGATGGCGGTGTGTCAGGCAACGTAATTGTCGCCTGATGCACCGTCATCGCAGGCAAGCCAGCTCCCACACAGAGCAGATCTCTACAAAACGGACCACCCAGCAGCTTCAAAACATTACCCGCAAAAAAAATAATTAGTGGGAGTACATCTTCATGCAAGCGACCAAGCCGACCCATGTCCGCTATTTGATTCTGCTCATGCTGTTTCTGGTGACCACGATCAACTACGCCGACCGGGCCACCATCGCCATCGCCGGCTCCAGCCTGCAAAAAGACCTCGGCATCGACGCGGTCACCCTCGGTTATATCTTCTCCGCATTCGGTTGGGCCTACGTGGCCGGGCAAATTCCCGGCGGCTGGCTGCTGGACCGATTCGGTTCGAAAAAAGTCTACGCCCTGAGCATTTTCACCTGGTCACTGTTCACCGTGCTGCAAGGCTATGTCGGTGAGTTCGGTGTTTCCACGGCCATCGTTGCGCTGTTCATGTTGCGATTCCTGGTGGGCCTGGCTGAAGCGCCATCCTTTCCCGGAAACGCCCGCATCGTGGCGGCGTGGTTTCCTACGGCTGAACGGGGTACGGCCTCGGCGATCTTCAACTCGGCGCAGTACTTCGCCACGGTGTTGTTCGCGCCGCTGATGGGGTGGATCGTCTACACCTTCGGCTGGCAGCACGTGTTTGTGGTGATGGGCGGCATCGGTATCGTGTTCTCGCTGGTCTGGCTGAAAGTTATCCACAGCCCGCGCCAGCACCCGATGATCAACGAGGCTGAGTTCCAGCACATCGCTGCCAACGGGGCCATGGTCGACATGGACCAGGACAAGGGCAAAGGCAAGAAAACCGACGGGCCTAAGTGGGATTACATCCGTCAGTTGCTCACCAACCGCATGATGCTCGGCGTGTACCTGGGCCAGTACTGCATCAATGGCATCACCTATTTCTTCCTGACCTGGTTCCCGGTGTACCTGGTTCAGGAGCGTGGCATGACCATCCTCAAGGCTGGCTTCATCGCGTCCTTGCCGGCGATCTGCGGGTTTATCGGTGGTGTGTTGGGCGGGGTGATTTCCGACTACCTGCTGCGCAAGGGCCATTCGCTGACCTTCGCCCGCAAGGCGCCGATCATTGGTGGCTTGCTGATTTCCAGCAGCATTGTCGCGTGCAACTACGTCGACATCGAATGGATGGTGGTGGGCTTCATGGCCCTGGCTTTCTTCGGTAAAGGCGTTGGCGCACTGGGTTGGGCGGTGGTGTCCGACACCTCGCCGAAACAAATCGCCGGTTTGAGTGGCGGTTTGTTCAACATGTTCGGCAACCTGGCATCCATCAGCACCCCGATCGTGATCGGCTACATTATCAGCACCACTGGCTCCTTCAAGTGGGCGCTGGTGTTCGTCGGTGCCAACGCGTTGCTGGCGGTGTTCAGCTACCTGGTAATCGTCGGCCCGATCAAACGTGTGGTGCTTAAAGAGCCGCCGGCCAACGGCCCTGAGCTGACTAAACTTTCCCAAGCGCATTCCTGAAGGGGCCCGCGTCATGCAGTTGATTGAACATGCCGATTCACCACGCTCCATCCGTTTGCACGCGCTGGATAATGTGGTGATTGTGGTCAACGACCAGGGCGTACCGGCGGGGACCGAGTTTCCCGACGGCCTGGTGACGGTGGATTTCATTCCCCAAAGCCACAAGGTGACGCTGGAAGACATCCCCGAAGGCGGCCGGATCATTCGCTACGGCCAGACCATCGGTTATGCGTTGCGCCCGATTCCCCGCGGCAGTTGGGTCCAGGAAGATCAACTGCGCATGCCCACGGCGCCGCCGCTGGACAGCTTGCCGCTGTCCACTGAAGTGCCCGAGACCCAGGCGCCGCTGGAGGGTTTTACCTTCGAGGGTTATCGCAATGCCGACGGCACCGTCGGCACGCGCAATATCCTCGGCATCACTACCACGGTGCAGTGCGTGACCGGGGTGCTGGACCATGCGGTGAAACGCATCAAGGACGAGTTGCTGCCCAAGTACCCGAACGTCGATGACGTGGTGGCGTTGACCCACAGCTACGGCTGCGGCGTGGCGATTACGGCCACCGACGCCTACATCCCGATCCGCACCGTGCGCAATCTGGCGCGTAACCCGAACCTGGGCGGTGAAGCCCTGGTGATCAGCCTGGGTTGCGAGAAATTGCAGGCCGGGCAGGTGATGCACGACAACGACAGCTCGGTAGATCTGAGTGAGCCATGGCTGTATCGGTTGCAAGACTCCAGCCACGGCTTTACCGAAATGATCGAACAGATCATGGCATTGGCCGAAACCCGCCTGAAGAAACTTGACCTGCGCCGGCGGGAAACCGTCCCGGCGTCGGAGTTGATCCTCGGGATGCAGTGCGGTGGCAGTGATGCGTTTTCCGGGATCACCGCCAACCCGGCGCTGGGTTATGCCTCGGATCTGCTGCTGCGGGCGGGCGCGACGGTGATGTTTTCCGAAGTGACCGAAGTGCGCGACGCCATCTACCTGCTGACTTCCCGTGCCGAGAACCAGGACGTGGCCCGGGAGCTGGTACGGGAAATGGACTGGTACGACCGCTACCTGGCCAAGGGCGAGGCGGATCGCAGCGCCAATACCACGCCGGGGAACAAGAAGGGCGGGTTGTCGAATATTGTCGAGAAATCGTTGGGTTCTATCGTGAAGTCGGGCAGCAGTGCGATCAATGGCGTGCTTGGCCCGGGCGAGCGGTTCAATCGCAAGGGCCTGATCTTTTGCGCCACGCCCGCCAGTGATTTTGTCTGCGGGACGTTGCAGTTGGCGGCGGGGATGAATTTGCATGTGTTCACCACCGGGCGTGGCACGCCCTATGGGCTGGCGATGGCGCCGGTGGTGAAGGTCTCGACGCGGACTGAACTGGCGCAGCGTTGGCCGGACCTGATTGATATCGACGCCGGGCGGATCGCCACCGGGCGGGCGACGATTGAGGAGCTGGGTTGGGAGTTGTTCCACTTCTACCTGGATGTGGCCAGCGGTAAGAAGCAGACGTGGGCGGAGCGGCACAAGCTGCACAATGACATCACGTTGTTCAATCCGGCGCCTATCACCTGACCTGTCCACCGAGAGTGCTTTTTGTGGCGAGGGAGCTTGCTCCCGCTGGGGTGCGAAGCGCCCCCAAAAATGGGACTGCTGCGCAGTCCAGCGGGAGCAAGCTCCCTCGCCACAGGGTATTTACAGCTCGGGGCTTTCGCTTAACTGACTGGCATTAGGGCGAGCCCCACCATAAGGGCGCTAGGTGGCTTATCATTAGCCACCTATCGACGCCCACCCAAGGTTCTCCCCGGCATGCTGGCAATCTTCCTACAAACCCTGAACATCACCGCGCCGGTGTTTGCCATGCTGTTCCTGGGCGTCCTGCTCAAGCGCATCAACTGGATCAACGATAACTTTATCCACATCGCCTCGGCCCTGGTGTTCAACGTCACCATGCCGGCGTTGCTGTTCCTCGGGATTCTCCATGCCGACCTGCATTCAGCCCTCAAGCCCGGCCTGCTGATCTATTTCGCCGTCGCCACGCTGCTGAGCTTCGCCCTGGCCTGGGGCTGGGCGATCTTCCGATGCCCGCGGGAAGACCGTGGCATCTACGCCCAAGGCGCTTTTCGTGGTAACAACGGGGTGATTGGCCTGGCCCTGGCGGCCAGCATGTACGGCGACTATGGGATTTCCCTCGGCGCGGTGCTCGCGGCGCTGGTGATCCTGTTCTACAACACCCTGTCGACCATTGTGCTGGCGGTGTACAGCCCGGTGATCAAGTCCGACCCGTGGAGCATCTTCAAGAGCGTGCTGGCCAACCCGTTGATCATCAGCGTGATCGCGGCGGCGCCCTTCGCGTACTTTCAGATTGGCTTGCCTGGCTGGCTGGAGTCCTCCGGGCAGTACCTGGCGGACATGACGTTGCCATTGGCGTTGATCTGTATCGGCGGCACACTGTCGCTGGCGGCACTGCGTAAAAGCGGCGACATGGCCCTGAGTGCCAGCCTGATGAAGATGGTCTGGCTACCGGTGCTCGCCACCCTTGGCGCATGGCTGCTGGGGTTTCGCGGGCCGGAACTGGGGATTCTGTTCCTGTACTTCGGTGCGCCCACGGCGGCGGCGAGTTTTGTGATGGCGCGGGCGGCGGAGGGCAATCATGAGCTGGCGGCCGCGATTATCGTGATCACCACCTTGATGGCGGCAGTGACCACGAATATCGGGATTTTCGTGTTGCAGGCGGGCGGCTGGATCTAGGCGTCTTGCTGGTAGCTGTCGATCACTTCCTGAGCGGCGCGGAAGGCGTCAATCGCCGCCGGTACACCGGCATACACCGCACAATGCAGCAGCGCCTCGCGAATCTCCTCCACGGTGCAACCGTTATTCAGCGCGCCGCGTACGTGGCCCTTGAGTTCCTGCGGGCACTTCAGCGCGGTCAGCGCGGCGAGGGTGATCAGGCTGCGGGTTTTCAGCGGCAAGCCTTCGCGATTCCACACGCTGCCCCAGGCATGCTCGTTGACGAAATCCTGCAGCGGTTGGCTGAACTCGGTGGCATTGCCCAGCGCCCGATCGACAAACACATCCCCCATCACCTGACGGCGCATTTCAACGCCGGGCTTTTTCTGTTCGGTCATTGCGATTCCCTCTTGTGTTGGCGGCGCCAGGCTTGCAGCGAGGTGAACAACAGGAAAGCCGCCAGCGCTGGCAGGACGTAATACAGCATCAGTTGTTCAAGCTTGTTGGCCAACGGCATGCCGAACGTGAACGACACCACATGCAACCCATACACCAGATACAGGCCCAGGAACACCAGGCCTTCGGCCCGGGTGACGCGGTAGCCCGAATAAAATACCGGCAGGCACAGGGCGACCACGCCGAGCATCACCGGCAGGTCAAAATCCAGGGCGTTGGGCGACACCGACAAGGGCGAGGGTGCCACCAGCGCGGTAAAGCCCAGCACCCCAAGCAGGTTGAACAGGTTGCTGCCGATCACGTTGCCCACGGCAATTTCCCGCTGGCCGCGCAGGGCGGCGATCAATGAGGTGGCCAGGCACGGCAGGGAGGTGCCGACGCCAATCAGCGTCAGGCCGATGATGCGTTCCGACAGGCCCAGGTCAGAGGCCACGTCCACCGCCGCGCCCAGCAGCAGGTGCCCGGCCAGAACCAGGATCAACAGCCCACCGATCATCAGCAGCACGCTGCTCAGCCACGGGGCTTGCACCACGGTATCGCGAGTGCGGGGGCGGCGGGAATGGCGGGTCTGGTAGAGCAACACGCCGAGGTAGGCCACCAGGGCCACCAGCAGTAACAGGCCATCAATCGGCGTGAGTTCTTCATTGGCGGCGAGCACAAACACCAGCAGGCTGGCGAGGATCATCATCGGGATGTCCAGGCGCACCAGTTGCCGGGAGACTCGCAGCGGAATGATCAGGGCCGCCAGGCCAAGGGTGACGAGGGTGTTGAAGATACTGCTGCCGATCACACTGCCCACGGCGATGTCGGTGTTGTCCGCCAGGGTGGCTTGCAAACTGATCGCCATCTGCGGCGCGCTGCTGCCGAAGGCGACGATGCTCAGGCCGATGATCAGCGGACGCACCTTGAGGCTGGCCGCCAAGCGCACGGCGGCGCGCAGCAATACTTCGGCACCGAAGATCAACAGCAGCAGGCCGCTGATCAGTTCGATCACGCTAAAGGGCGAGAGGGCGGTTAATGCGGAAATGGCCAGGGCTCCGTCGGTCAGTTGCTGAGGGCTTGCACGCGAACACGCGCGGTGCCGCTGCCTATCATACCCAGCTGTTCGGCGGCTTTGCGTGAAAGGTCGATCAGGCGCCCACGGGTGTGCGGGCCGCGATCGTTGATGCGCACAACGACGCTTCTGTTGTTGCCGAGGTTGGTGACCTTCACTTGCGTGCCAAAGGGCAGGCGACGATGGGCGGCGGTCAGGGCATTCTGGTTGAACGGTTCACCGCTGGCAGTGCGGTTGCCGTGGTGTTTGGCGCCGTAGTAGGAGGCGGAGCCGGTTTCGTCGTAGCCGTTGGGGTCGATGAGGCCGCTGGCGCAGCCGGCGAGCAGAGAGAACAGGGCCAGCAGGCCGAGTAGACGCTTCATTCAAGGTGTCCCCAAAAGTGATGTGGAAACCGGCTTATGTGGGAGCCGGGCTTGCCCGCGATGCAAGCGCCTCGGTCTTTCGCGTGCACCGAGGTGATGCTATCGCAGGCAAGCCAGCTCCCACACAAGCCGGCTCCCGCAGTGAGGCGACCGCGTTTAGCCTTCGAGTTTGCTTTTCAGCAGTTCGTTGACCTGTTGCGGGTTGGCCTTGCCTTTGGAGGCTTTCATCGCCTGGCCGACAAAGAAGCCGAACATCTTGCCGCGCTTGGCTTCATCCGCCGCACGGTACTGTTCAACCTGCTCCGCGTTGGCTGCCAGCATCTCATCGAGCACCGCCGAAATCGCGCCGCTGTCGGTGACTTGCTTCAGGCCACGCTTCTCGATGATCTCGTCAGCATTGCCTTCGCCTGCGGCCATGGCTTCAAACACGGTCTTGGCGATTTTGCCGGAGATGGTGTTGTCCTTGATCCGCAGCAACATGCCGCCCAGTTGCTCGGCCGATACCGGTGCTTCGTCGATTTCCAGGCCCTGTTTGTTCAACAGGCTGCCCAGCTCAACCATCACCCAGTTGGCCGCCAGTTTGGCATCGCCGGCGATGCTCACGACTTTTTCGAAGTAGTTGGCTTGCTCGCGGCTCGACGCCAGCACGCTTGCGTCGTACACCGAAAGACCGAACTGCTCCTGGAAACGCTCGCGTTTTTGCGGCGGCAGTTCCGGCAGGGTGGCGCGTACGTCAGCCAGGAACGAGTCCTCGATGACCACCGGCAACAGGTCCGGATCGGGGAAGTAACGGTAGTCGTTGGCTTCCTCCTTGCTGCGCATGGCGCGGGTTTCGTCTTTGTTCGGGTCGTACAGGCGGGTCTGCTGGATCACCTTGCCGCCGTCTTCGATCAATTCGATCTGGCGACGTACTTCGGTGTTGATCGCCTTCTCGATGAAACGGAACGAGTTGACGTTCTTGATCTCGCAGCGGGTGCCGTACTCGGCCTGGCCTTTTGGCCGCACCGACACGTTGCAGTCGCAACGCAGGGAGCCTTCGGCCATGTTGCCGTCGCAGATCCCGAGGTAACGCACCAACGCGTGGATCGTCTTGACGTAGGCCACGGCTTCCTTGGCGCTGCGCATGTCCGGCTCGGAAACGATTTCCAGCAGCGGGGTGCCGGCACGGTTCAGGTCGATGCCGGTGGCGCCGTTGAATTCTTCATGCAGGCTCTTGCCGGCATCTTCTTCCAGGTGCGCACGGGTCACGCCGACACGTTTGATGGTGCCGTCTTCCAGCGGGATGTCCAGGTAGCCCTTGCCAACGATCGGCAATTCCATCTGGCTGATCTGGTAGCCCTTGGGCAGGTCCGGATAGAAGTAGTTCTTGCGGGCAAACACGTTGTGCTGGCCGATCTCGGCATCGATGGCGAGGCCGAACATCACCGCCATGCGCACCGCTTCCTGGTTCAGCACCGGCAGCACGCCGGGCATGCCCAGGTCTACCAGGCTGGCCTGGGTGTTGGGCTCGGAGCCGAACGTGGTGGCGCTACCGGAGAAAATCTTCGATTGGGTGGCGAGCTGGGTATGAATCTCCAGCCCGATCACGACTTCCCATTGCATAGTGTTCTCCTCAGAAGCCGGTAGGGGTGCGAGTGTGCCAGTCAGTGTTCAACTGGTACTGGTGCGCCACATTGAGCAGGCGGCCTTCCTGGAAATACGGGGCGAGCAGTTGCACGCCCACCGGCAAACCGTCGACGAAACCTGCAGGCATGGACAAGCCTGGCAGCCCGGCGAGGTTGGCGGTGATGGTGTACAGGTCTTCCAGGTACTCGGCGATCGGGTCGCCGGTCTTGGCGCCGATCTTCCAGGCCGGGTTTGGCGTGGTTGGGCCGAGGATCACGTCGACTTCATTAAAGGCTGCCATGAAGTCGTTCTTGATCAGGCGACGGATCTTTTGCGCCTTGAGGTAGTACGCGTCGTAGTAGCCGGCCGACAGGGCGTAGGCACCGACCATGATCCGGCGTTGTACTTCCGCGCCGAAACCTTCGCCACGGGAGCGCTTATAAAGGTCGGTGAGGTCTTTCGGGTTTTCGCAGCGGTAGCCGAAACGCACGCCGTCGAACCGCGACAGGTTGGAGGAAGCCTCTGCCGGGGCAATCACGTAGTAGGCAGGAATCGCGTGCTGGTTGTTCGGCAGGCTGATTTCCTTGATCACGGCACCGAGCTTTTCCAGCGCCTTGATGCTGTTGTGCACCAGTTCGGCGATGCGCGGGTCGAGGCCGGCGCTGAAATACTCTTTCGGCACGCCGATGCGCAGGCCTTTGATCGAGGAATTCAGGCTGGCGCTGTAGTCCGGCACAGGTTCATCGATGCTGGTGGAGTCCTGCGTATCGAAGCCTGCCATGCCTTGTAACAAAATTGCGCAGTCTTCAGCGGTGCGAGCCAGAGGGCCGCCCTGGTCGAGGCTGGAAGCGTAGGCAATCATGCCCCAGCGGGAAACGCGACCGTAGGTCGGTTTCAAACCGGTGAGGTTGGTGAACGCGGCCGGTTGGCGGATCGAACCGCCGGTGTCGGTGGCCGTGGCGGCAGGTAACAGACGAGCGGCAACCGCTGCAGCCGAACCACCGGACGAACCGCCGGGCACGTGCTCAAGGTTCCACGGGTTTTTCACCGCGCCGTAGTGGCTCGACTCGTTGGCCGAGCCCATGGCGAATTCGTCCATGTTGGTCTTGCCCAGGGTCACGGCACCGGCAGCAGCCAGCTTGGCGACCACGGTGGCGTCGTAGGGCGCCTTGAAGTTGTCGAGCATCTTCGAGCCGCAGCTGGTGCGAATGCCCTGGGTGCAGAACAGGTCTTTGTGGGCGATCGGCGCACCCAACAGGGCGCCGTTCTCACCGTTGGCGCGACGTGCGTCGGCGGCCTTGGCCTGGCTCAGGGCCAGCTCTTCGGTGATGCTGATGAAGCTGTTGACCTTGGGGTTCAGCTCGGCGATACGCGCCAGCAAGGTCTTGGTCAGCTCTTCGGAAGAAAACGTTTTGTCGGCGAGACCGCGGGCGATCTCGGCCAGAGTCAATTGATGCATTGCAGGCTCTTTCCCTTTAGTCGATGACTTTCGGAACCAGGTACAGGCCGTTTTCGACCGCTGGCGCGATGGACTGATAGGCCTCGCGATTATTGCGCTCGGTCACGACATCGGCGCGCAGGCGCTGGCTGGCTTCCAGCGGGTGAGCCAGGGGCTCGATGCCGTCGGTATTCACGGCTTGCATTTGGTCGACCAGCCCGAGAATGCTGTTCAGGGCTGCGGTGGTCTGTGGAAGATCGGCTTCATTGAGGCCAAGACAGGCCAAATGAGCGATTTTTTCCACGTCGGAGCGTTCAAGCGCCATGGGATTCTCCAGTGGAAAACAGAACGGAAGCTATCCGTGTGTTAGATTGTAGGAACACTACCGCATTTCTACGGTCATATGGCCGCGATTGTGGGGGTTGGTGCACAGAAAGTCGGCCAATTTAGCACATTGGCGCCTTGCCCAAAATCCCTGTCGTTGTTAGAGTTTGCCGCACTTTTTTACCCACGCGTTGCCTAGGGTCCCTTTCCCATGTTCAAGAAACTGCGTGGCATGTTTTCCAGCGATCTTTCCATCGACCTGGGCACTGCCAACACCCTTATTTACGTGCGCGAGCGCGGTATCGTCCTGAATGAGCCATCGGTTGTGGCCATTCGGACCCATGGTAATCAGAAAAGTGTCGTTGCCGTTGGCACCGAGGCCAAGCGCATGCTTGGCCGAACACCGGGCAACATCGCTGCCATTCGTCCGATGAAGGATGGCGTGATTGCCGACTTCAGCGTCTGCGAAAAGATGCTGCAGTACTTTATCAACAAGGTTCACGAAAACAGCTTTTTGCAGCCCAGCCCTCGTGTGCTGATCTGCGTTCCGTGCAAGTCCACCCAGGTGGAGCGTCGTGCCATCCGTGAATCGGCCCTTGGCGCCGGTGCCCGTGAAGTGTTCCTGATCGAAGAGCCAATGGCGGCTGCGATCGGTGCCGGCCTGCCGGTTGAAGAAGCGCGCGGTTCGATGGTGGTGGATATCGGTGGTGGTACCACTGAAATCGCCCTGATTTCCCTCAATGGTGTGGTGTATGCCGAATCCGTACGGGTTGGCGGCGACCGCTTCGACGAAGCGATCATCACCTACGTGCGTCGCAACTACGGCAGCCTGATCGGCGAATCCACCGCCGAGCGCATCAAGCAGGAAATCGGTACCGCTTACCCGGGCGGCGAAGTTCGCGAAGTTGATGTTCGCGGTCGCAACCTGGCCGAAGGCGTTCCACGTGCCTTCACCCTGAACTCCAATGAAGTGCTGGAAGCTCTGCAAGAGTCCCTGGCCACCATCGTTCAGGCTGTGAAGAGCGCCCTGGAGCAATCGCCTCCGGAATTGGCTTCCGATATCGCCGAGCGTGGCCTGGTACTGACCGGTGGTGGCGCCTTGCTGCGCGACCTCGACAAGTTGCTGGCCCAGGAAACCGGTCTGCCAGTGATCGTCGCTGAAGACCCGCTGACCTGCGTCGCCCGTGGCGGTGGCCGTGCACTGGAAATGATGGATAAACACACCATGGACCTGCTCTCCAGCGAATAAGCGTTTGCTGGTTTGCCCATGTTTCGCTCACAGGCAGCACTTTGCAGTGCTGCCTGTTGGCGTTTATCTTCTTCAATCTGCATCCAGGCCGGTTTGATGCCGTATGAATAAAGAAAACATTTGCCTGGGAGGAGCGGCTTATTAAACCGCTTTTTTCCAAAGGCCCCTCATTGGGCGTGCGCCTGTTGGTGCTGGTCGTGCTATCGGTTGCGCTGATGGTGGTCGATGCCCGCTTCACACTGCTCAAGCCAGTGCGTAGCCAGATGTCGCTGGTCCTGATGCAGACGTACTGGATCACCGACCTGCCGCAACGTCTCTATCAGGGGGTGGCCAGCCAGTTTGGCAGCCGTACCGAACTGGTGGCCGAGAACGAAAAACTCAAGACCGAAAACCTGCTGCTGCAGGGGCGCATGCAAAAGCTGGCGGCCCTCACCGAGCAGAACGTTCGGCTGCGTGAGTTGCTCAATTCCTCCGCACTGGTCAACGAGAAGGTCGAAGTGGCCGAGTTGATCGGCATGGACCCGAACCCCTTCACCCATCGCATCATCATCAACAAGGGTGAGCGCGACGGCGTGGTCCTTGGCCAGCCGGTGCTCGATGCCCGTGGTTTGATGGGCCAGGTGGTGGAGTTGATGCCTTATACGTCCCGCGTGTTGTTGCTGACCGACACCACCCACAGCATTCCGGTGCAAGTTAACCGCAACGGCCTGCGGGCGATTGCCAGCGGTACCGGTAACCCGGAACGCCTGGAGTTGCGTCACGTCGCAGACACCGCCGATATCAAGGAAGGCGACCTGCTGGTCAGCTCCGGCCTGGGGCAGCGTTTCCCGGCGGGTTACCCGGTTGCGACGGTCAAGGAAGTGATCCACGATTCCGGCCAGCCATTCGCTATCGTACGTGCGGTGCCGACCGCTGCGTTGAACCGCAGCCGTTACCTGCTGCTGGTGTTCAGCGACAACCGCACCCCGGAAGAGCGCGCCAACGAAGCCGCCCAGGCCCAGGAAGCGGAAGACAAGCAAAACGGCACGGCGCCGATCATTCCTGCGACCGTGCCAAAGCCGGCCGCACCCGCTGCACCGGCAGCGGTTCCGGCAACGCCAGCCGCGCCGGTCGCGACGCCGGTCAAGCCTGTGGCCCATAGCGCACGTCCGGCCAAGCCTGCGGCTGCAACACCTGCCGCTGCCAAACCGCCCGCCGCCACCAAGCCACCGGCTGCGGCCCCGGCAACCACTCGGCAGAGGGAAGAATAATGGCCGGTACTCATTCGCGTAACGGCTGGATTGTCTGGCTGACCTTTGCCATCGGCTTGCTGCTCAGCGTTTCGCCGCTGCCGCAATTCATGGAAATCCTGCGCCCGTTGTGGCTCGCCTTGTTGCTGGCGTTCTGGGCCCTGGCGCTGCCGCACAAGGTCGGGATGGTCACGGCCATGTGCCTCGGGCTGATGGAAGATGTGCTCTACGGCACCTTGCTCGGCCAGAACGCGCTGATCCTGACCCTGATCACCTTCCTGGTGCTGTCGTTGCAGCAGCGTCTGCGCATGTTCCCCATGTGGCAACAGTGCCTGGTGATCCTGGTGATCTTCGGCCTGGCGCAATTGGTACAGCTGTGGCTCAGTGCCTTGACCGGCAACCGCCAACCGACCCTCGCGCTGGTGTTGCCGGCGCTGGTCAGCGCGCTGTTGTGGCCTTGGGTCAGTTTTGGCCTGCGTGGGTTGCGTCGTCGCTATAAAATCAATTGAATGGATCGCGAGGCTCTGCCTGGTTATCGAACCCTACAGGGAGAGTCTGCATGAATTCGCTTTATCTGGCCTCGGGCTCCCCGAGGCGGCGTGAACTGCTGACACAGATCGGCGTGCCGTTCACCGTCGTCAGCGCCGCCATTGATGAAACTCCCCTTACAAATGAATCGCCCGCGTCCTACGTAGAACGCCTGGCGCGCGGCAAGGCTGCGGCCGGCCGCGCGGCCCTGGCCGATGCAACCGGCGCCTGCGTGCTTGGCGCCGATACGGCGGTCATCCTCGACGGCCAAATCCTCGGCAAGCCCGTGGACCAAGCCGATGCCCTGGCCATGTTGCTGGCCCTTTCTGATCGTGAACATGAAGTGTTGACTGCCATCGCCCTGATTGACGGCGAGCGTTGCGAAACGCGGCGGGTCAGCAGCCGCGTGCGGTTTCGCAAGATTTCAGCGGATGAAGCCACCACTTATTGGCACAGCGGCGAGCCCCAGGACAAAGCGGGCGGCTATGCTATTCAAGGCTTGGCGGCGGTGTTTGTCGCCGGACTCAATGGCAGCTACTCCGCCGTCGTAGGCCTGCCTGTCTGCGAAACCGCAGAACTGCTGGCTCAATTCGGCATACCCTGTTGGCAAAACCTTACCGTGCGCTAAACGCCGTATCCCAGCGCCAAGCCTTAAGCGATCGGTCACTATTGTGAAAACGCCTGAACGAGACCCAGCCATGAGTGAAGAGATTCTGATCAATATCACGCCGATGGAATCGCGCGTGGCGGTGGTAGAGAACGGTGTTCTGCAAGAAGTGCACGTCGAGCGCACCCAAAAGCGCGGGATCGTTGGCAATATCTATAAAGGCAAGGTCGTGCGCGTGTTGCCGGGGATGCAGGCGGCTTTCGTCGACATCGGCTTGGACCGCGCTGCGTTTATCCATGCTTCGGAAATCTCCCTGCGTGAAGGCCCGGCGGTCGAAAGCATCAGCGCCCTGGTGCACGAAGGGCAGAGCCTGGTGGTGCAAGTCACCAAGGACCCGATTGGCTCCAAAGGTGCGCGGCTGACCACGCAACTGTCGATCCCTTCGCGCTACCTGGTGTACATGCCGCGCACCGCCCACGTTGGCATTTCCCTGAAAATCGAAGACGAAGCCGAGCGCGAGCGCCTGAAAAAGGTGGTCAGCGATTGCGTGGCGCTGGAAGGCATCAAGGAGGCCGGTGGCTTTATCCTGCGTACCGCCGCTGAAGGCGCGGGTGCCGATGAAATCCTCATGGACATCCGCTACCTGCGTCGCCTCTGGGACCAGATCGGCGCGCAGATCAAGACCATCGGTGCGCCCAGCGTGATCTACGAAGACCTCGGCCTGGCCCTGCGCACCTTGCGCGATCTGGTCAGCCCGAAGATCGAGAAAATTCGCATCGATTCGCGGGAAACCTTTCAGCGCACCACGCAATTTGTTGCCGAACTGATGCCGGAAATCGCCGACCGCCTCGAGCACTACCCGGGGGAGCGGCCGATTTTCGACCTGTATGGCGTCGAAGACGAAATCCAGAAAGCCCTTGAGCGCAAAGTGCCACTTAAGTCCGGCGGCTACCTGGTGGTGGACCCGGCGGAAGCCATGAGCACCATCGACGTCAACACCGGCGCCTTTGTGGGCCATCGCAACCTCGAAGAAACCATCTTCAAGACCAACCTCGAAGCGGCCACCGCGATTGCCCGCCAGCTGCGCCTGCGCAACCTGGGCGGAATCATCATCATCGACTTCATCGACATGGAAGACGAAGAGCACCAGCGCCAGGTGTTGCGTACCCTGGAGAAACAGCTGGAGCGCGATCACGCCAAGACCAACATCATCGGCATTACCGAGTTGGGCCTGGTGCAGATGACCCGCAAGCGCACCCGCGAAAGCCTGGAGCAAGTGCTGTGCGAGCCGTGCAGCAGTTGCCAGGGGCGCGGCAAGTTGAAAACTCCGGAAACGGTTTGCTACGAGATTTTCCGTGAAATCCTACGGGAGGCGCGCGCCTACCAGGCCGAGGGCTATAGAGTCCTGGCTAACCAGAAGGTGGTCGACCGCTTGCTGGATGAAGAGTCCGGCAACGTGGCCGAGCTGGAGGGTTTTATCGGGCGCACGATTCGCTTCCAGGTCGAAACCATGTATTCCCAGGAACAATATGACGTGGTGCTGCTCTGATTCGCGTTAGCTCTTATCAACGAGACGGGCAGACCTTGATCTGCCGTCCGACTATTGCCTTTGAGGGTCGCCTGACATGGAGCGTCTGATACGCTTTTTTGCCGCATTGACCCGCTGGGGCCTCGGCCTGTGCGCCTTGCTGCTGGTATTGGCAGCGGTGTACGTGAGCCTTGGCCGTGAATTGACGCCGCTGGTGGCGGAATACCGTGGCGAAATCGAAGCCAAGGCCCGTACGGCGCTGGATATGCCCTTGAGCATCGGCAGCCTGGAAGGGCGCTGGAGCGGCTTTGCCCCGGTATTGATGGCTCACGACGTGATGGTCGGCGAGGGCTCCCATGCTCTGCGCCTGGACCAGGTACAAGTGGTGCCGGACATCTGGGCCAGCCTGCTGGCGCGCGAAGTGCGCATTGCCCACCTGGAAGTCAGCGGCCTGCAGGTCAGCGTGAAGGAAGACCAGGACGGTCATTGGGCGCTGCAAGGCCTGCCGGTACAGGACGACCAGCCGCTGGATCCCGAACAACTGCTGACGCGCATGCAAATGGTCGGGCAGGTTTCATTGCTCGACAGCCAGGTGACGCTGCAGCCATTCGACCAGGCGCCGCTGACCTTGACCTATGTCGGCATGAGCCTGCAGACCGGAGCCAACCGCCAGCGCCTGGACGCGCGCTTGACCCTGCCCGACGGCCAGCCCCTGGCGTTGAACCTGAGCACCCGGATCCGCGCCAGCCAGTGGAAAGACGGCGAAGCCCAGGCTTACCTGAGCTTGCCCCAGAGTGACTGGGCAAAATGGATCCCGGCGAAACGGCTCCAGCAATGGAAACTCACCGAATTCAAGGCGGGCGGCGAATTCTGGCTGACCTGGGCCAAGGGTACTGTGCAAAGTGCTGCCGTACGCCTCAACGCCCCGCAACTCAAAGGCAGCTATGCCGATCGCAAGCCGACACACATCGAGAACCTGGCCCTCACCGCCTACCTGCAACGCAGTGACAACGGCCTTAAGGTGCTGTTTGACTCGCTGGCGATGAACCTCGGCGACACCCGCTGGGAATCGCGCCTGCAACTGCAGCAAACCCTGGCGACCGACAAGGCCCAGGAAGTCTGGAACCTGCAGGCCGATCGCCTCGACCTGACGCCGATCACGCCATTGCTGCACGCCTTGGCGCCCTTGCCGGAAGCCGTGGCCACGACCCTGGATCATCTGAAGGCCACCGGCACGCTGCGTAACGTGCTGCTCGATTACCGTCCTCAAGACACCACCGACCAGCGCGTGAGCTTTGCGGCCAACCTCGACCGCATCGGCTTTGATGCCTACTTCGGCGCGCCGGCCGCCCGCAATGTCAGCGGCAGCATCAGCGGTGACCTGGGCAAGGGCGAGTTGCGCATGGACAGCAAGGATTTCTCCTTGCACCTGTTTCCGATCTTCGCCAAGCCCTGGCAGTACATCCAGGCCAACGCCCGCCTGACGTGGAAGCTGGACAAGGAAGGCTTCACCCTGATCGCGCCGTATATCAAGGTGCTGGGCGAGGAGGGCAAGGTCGCCGCCGACTTCCTGATTCGCCTGCATTTCGACCATAGCCAGGAAGACTACATGGACCTGCGGGTCGGTATGGTCGATGGCGATGGCCGCTTCACCCCCAAATACCTCCCGGCCGTGTTGAGCCCGGCACTCGATGAGTGGCTGCGCACCGCAATTCTCAAGGGCGCGGTGGACGAAGGTTTCTTCCAGTACCAGGGCTCGCTGAATCACGATGCGCTGCCCGCCTCACGCAATATCAGCCTGTTCTTCAAGGTGCATGATGCCGAGCTGGCCTTTCAGCCGGGCTGGCCGCACGTCAGCAAGGTCAAGGGTGAAGTGTTTGTCGAGGAGAGCGGCGTGCGCATCCTGGCCAGCAAGGGCCAGTTACTCGACACCAAGGTCAATGACATCTACGTCAACATTCCCCATGCGCCCGAAGGCAAGGACAGTCACCTGCTGCTCACCGGCAACTTTGCTGGCGGCCTGGGCGATGGGCTGAAAATCCTTCAGGACGCGCCGATCGGTACCGCTTCGACCTTCGCCGGCTGGAAAGGCGAGGGTGACCTGCAAGGCAAGCTGGACCTGGATATTCCCCTGGCCAAGGACGCCGATCCCAAGATTGTGGTGGACTTCAAGACCGACAAGGCGCGCCTGCAACTGGCCGATCCTGCGCTGGACCTGACCCAGCTCAAGGGTGACTTCCGCTTCGACAGCGCCAAGGGCCTGAGTGGCCAGAACATCAGCGCACAGGCCTTCGACCGGCCGATCACCGCGCAGATTTTCGCCGATGGCAAGCCAGGCAACCTCAACACCCGCGTCACCGCGAAAGGGCAGGTGACCGTCAAGCGGCTGACTGACTGGCTGAAGGTCAGCCAGCCGTTGCCGGTGTCCGGCGATATCCCCTACCAGTTGCAGCTCAACCTCGACGGCGCCGACAGCCAACTGATGGTCAGTTCCAACCTCAAGGGTGTGGCCGTGGACCTGCCGGCGCCGTTCGGCATGCCGGCGAGCCAGGGCCGTGACAGCGTGTTCCGCATGACCTTGCAGGGCAAGGAGCGCCGTTACTGGTTCGATTATGGCGAGTTGGGCAGCTTCACCTTCGCCGCCCCGGCCGACAATTTTGCCGATGGCCGTGGCGAGCTATTCCTGGGGGATGGCGATGCGGTGTTGCCGGCCGGCAAGGGCTTGCGTATCCGCGGTGTGTTGTCGGAGCTGGATGTCGATCCCTGGAAAAAACTCGTGGACCGCTATGCCGGTAACGATCCGGGGGGCAGTGCCAAGCAGCTGTTGAGCGGGGCGGACTTCAAGATTGGAAAGCTGACGGGCTTCGGCACCCAGTTTGATCAGGTCAACCTGCAACTGGATCGCAAACCCGCCGCCTGGGGCTTGCAGTTCGACAGCCAGCAGGCCAAGGGTACCGTGGGGTTGCCGGATGCCAAGGGCGCGCCGATTGCGGTCAACTTGCAGTACGTTAAGTTGCCTGCTGTGGATCCGACGGTGCAGGCAGATGAAAATGCGCCGGACCCGCTGGCTGACGTTAATCCCAAGGATATTCCTGCGCTGGATATCGCGATTGCCCAGTTGTTCCAGGGCCCTGACCTGATAGGTGCATGGTCGTTGAAAGTGCGGCCGACGGCCAAGGGCATGGCGTTCAACAGCCTCAATCTGGGCCTCAAGGGCATGTTGCTCCAGGGCGCCGGCGGTTGGGAGGGCGCTCCCGGCGCCAGCAGCAGTTGGTACAAGGGCCGCCTGGACGGCAAGAACATCGGGGACGTGCTCAAGGGCTGGGGGTTTGCGCCGAGCGTGACCAGTGAAGAGTTTCATGTGGACGTGGACGGCCGCTGGCCGGGCTCGCCAGCCTGGGTCGGTCCAAAGCGCTTCTCCGGCAGCCTGGACGCAAGCTTCCGCAAAGGCCAGTTTGTTGAAGTGGAAGGTGGCGCCCAGGCGCTTCGGGTATTTGGCTTGCTGAACTTCAACTCCATCGGTCGCCGGCTGCGCCTGGATTTCTCGGACTTGCTCGGCAAAGGCTTGAGCTATGACCGGGTCAAGGGCTTGCTGGCGGCCAGTAATGGTGTGTTCGTGACCCGTGAGCCGATCACCATGACTGGCCCGTCGAGCAACCTCGAGATCAACGGCACCCTGGACCTGGTGGCTGATCGTGTCGATGCCAAGCTGCTGGTGACGCTGCCGGTCACCAACAACCTGCCGATTGCTGCGCTGATCGTCGGCGCGCCGGCCATTGGCGGGGCGCTGTTCCTGATCGACAAGCTGATTGGCGACCGTGTTTCGCGTTTCGCCAGCGTGCAGTACAAGGTAGAAGGCCCGTGGAAGGACCCGAAAATCACCTTCGACAAGCCATTTGAAAAGCCAAACTGAGTACCTGTGGAGTAGCATGGCCTCATGCCTTTTCTGGAGTGTAGGCCCATGTCCTTTGCGGTAATCCAAATGGTCAGCCAAAGCGATGTGCTGGCCAACCTGGCCCAGGCTCGGCGCCTGCTGGAGCAAGCGGCGGCGGGTGGTGCAAGGCTTGCGGTACTCCCGGAAAACTTCGCCGCCATGGGCCGTCGCGATGTGGCCGATATCGGTCGCGCCGAGGCCTTGGGCGAAGGGCCGATCCTGCCATGGTTGAAACAGACCGCCCGCGACCTCACCTTATGGATAGTGGCCGGCACTTTGCCGTTGCCTCCAAAGGACCAACCAAACGCCAAGTCCAACGCCTGCTCGTTGCTGATCGATGATCAGGGCGAAGTCGTTGCCCGCTACGACAAGTTGCACCTGTTCGATGTCGATGTGGCTGATGCCCGGGGTCGTTATCGTGAATCCGATGACTATGCTCATGGTAGCCAGGTGGTGGTGGCGGATACGCCGGTCGGCCGCCTGGGGCTGACAGTGTGTTACGACTTGCGTTTTCCGGAGCTGTACAGCGAATTGCGCGCGGCGGGTGCTGAACTGATTACCGCACCCTCCGCCTTTACGGCGGTGACGGGTGCCGCGCACTGGGATGTGCTGATTCGTGCCCGGGCCATCGAGACCCAGTGCTACCTGCTGGCGGCCGCCCAGGGTGGCGTGCATCCGGGGCCCCGGGAAACCTTCGGGCATGCGGCGATCATCGACCCATGGGGGCGCGTGCTGGCACAACAGGATCAAGGCGAAGCGGTGTTGTTGGCCGAGCGCGATAGCAGCGAACAGGCGTCGATACGGACGCGCATGCCGGTGGCGGGCCACCGGCGCTTTTTCTCGCAGGGCGCGCAGCGACCTGCTTCAGAACGATGAATTTAAGGCCAAACCTATGAGCGAGTTGTTGTCCTCAGTCAGTGAACACCTCCTGGCGCCCGGTGGCGTGACCATCGAAAGCTTGCAAACGGTCCTCGGCGATCTGGCCGGGCCAGGCATCGACGCCGCCGACCTGTATTTCCAGGGGCAGATTTCCGAGTCCTGGGCCCTGGAAGACGGGATCGTCAAGGAAGGCAGCTTCAACCTCGACCAAGGTGTGGGCGTGCGTGCGCAGTCCGGTGAAAAAACCGGCTTTGCCTACAGCAATGCCATCACCCTTGAAGCCCTGGGCCTGGCGGCTCGCGCGGCGCGTTCGATCTCCCGTGCCGGTCAAAACGGCACGGTGCAGGCGTTCAGCACCCAGGACGTGGCCCAGTTGTATGCCCCGGATAACCCGCTGGAAGTGATCAGCCGTGCTGAAAAGGTCGAGTTGCTCAAGCGTGTTGACGCGGCCACCCGTGCGCTGGACCCGCGTATCCAGCAAGTCACCGTGAGCATGGCCGGTGTGTGGGAGCGCATTCTCGTAGCTTCCACCGATGGCGGCCTGGCGGCGGATGTGCGGCCACTGGTGCGTTTCAATGTCAGCGTGATCGTTGAACAGAACGGCCGCCGCGAGCGCGGTGGCCATGGCGGTGGCGGGCGTACCGACTACCGTTATTTCCTCACCGAAGACCGCGCCATGGGCTATGCCCGTGAAGCGCTGCGCCAGGCCCTGGTTAACCTCGAAGCGATTCCAGCACCCGCCGGCACGTTGCCGGTGGTGCTGGGGTCCGGCTGGTCCGGCGTGCTGCTGCATGAAGCCGTAGGCCACGGCCTGGAAGGTGACTTCAACCGCAAGGGCAGTTCGGCCTACAGCGGGCGCATGGGCGAGATGGTTGCGTCCAAGCTCTGCACCATCGTCGATGACGGCACCCTGGCCGGGCGTCGCGGCTCGTTGAGCGTCGATGACGAAGGCACCCCGACCGAGTGCACCACGCTGATCGAAAACGGCGTGCTCAAGGGCTACATGCAAGACAAGCTCAACGCGCGCCTGATGGGCGTGGCCCGTACCGGTAACGGTCGTCGCGAGTCCTACGCGCACCTGCCGATGCCGCGCATGACCAACACTTACATGCTCGGCGGCGAAAGCGACCCGGCCGAGATCATCGCCTCGGTGAAGCGCGGGATCTACTGCGCCAACCTCGGTGGTGGGCAGGTGGACATCACCAGCGGCAAGTTCGTGTTCTCCACCAGCGAGGCGTACTTGATCGAAGACGGCAAGATTACTGCGCCGGTCAAAGGGGCAACGTTGATTGGCAACGGCCCGGAAGCCATGAGCAAGGTGTCGATGGTCGGTAACGACCTGTCGCTGGACAGCGGTGTGGGGACGTGCGGCAAGGATGGTCAGTCGGTGCCGGTGGGTGTCGGCCAGCCAACCTTGAAAATTGATGCGATCACCGTGGGTGGCACGGGGTCGTAAGAGCGGGAGCTTCGGGTGGCGAAGGTCGCCACCCGGGGAAGAGGGTCAGCGCAGGCCGCGTTGACTATCGTCCAGCTCACGGATGTACTTGAAGATTTTTCGGCTGGAGGCCGGTGGCTTGCTTTGCGCCAGTTCGTGCTGGGCCTGACGGATCAGGGAGCGCAATTGTTGGCGATCGGCATCCGGGTACTCGATGACGAACTTCTCCAGTACCGCGTCATCGCCGGCGATCAAGCGATCACGCCAGCGTTCCAGGTTATGGAAACGCTCGTTGTATTGGCGAGTGGAGGCATCGAGTTGATCGAGCAACGTCAGAATGGCGTCAGTGTCCTGGTCGCGCATCAGTTTGCCGATAAACATGAGGTGCCGTTTACGCGCGATATTCGCGGTGTGCTTGGGCGCATCGTTCAGAGCCCGGCGCAGGGCGTCGGTCAATGGCAGTTTTGCACACAAGTCAGGCTTGAGTGTTGTAAGGCGCTCGCCGAGGTCAACCAGAGCATGCAGCTCGCGTTTGACCTGAGATTTGCTTTTCTCCCCATCGAGGGAGTCGTCGTAAGAATCAACCATGGTGGCAGTCCGCAAAGAAACGCCGCCATGATAACCAGTCGGGGGCCGCTTGTCCGGCCCGGTCGCTAGAAGGCCTTAACCGAAAGCAGAATTTGAGTGGAGAAAACCATGAGTGCAACCCAAAGCGTCGGTCCGCAAGCGTTACCGGCACTGCAGGAACAAGTCGAGCAGATCATTGCCGAGGCCAAGCGCCAGGGGGCCAGTGCCTGTGAAGTGGCGGTGTCTCTGGAGCAGGGGTTGTCGACATCGGTACGCCAGCGGGAAGTGGAAACGGTTGAGTTCAACCGCGACCAGGGGTTTGGCATCACCTTGTACGTGGGCCAGCGCAAAGGCTCGGCCAGCACCTCCGCCAGTGGCCCGGAAGCGATTCGCGAAACCGTCGCCGCCGCACTGGCGATTGCCAAGCACACCTCCGAAGATGAAAGCTCCGGCTTGGCCGATGCGGCCCTGATGGCTCGGGACTTGAAGGATTTTGATCTGTTTCATGCCTGGGATATCACCCCGGAGCAGGCGATTGAACAGGCACTGACCTGTGAAGCGGCGGCATTTGATGCTGACAGCCGGATCAAAAATGCCGATGGCACTACCTTGAGCACCCATCAGGGTTGCCGCGTGTATGGCAACAGCCATGGTTTTATCGGCGGTTATGCCTCGACGCGTCACAGCCTGAGCTGCGTGATGATCGCCGAAGCCAACGGCCAGATGCAGCGTGATTACTGGTACGACGTGAACCGCCAGGGCGAATTGCTGATGGACCCGGTGCTCATCGGCCAGCGTGCTGCGCAACGTGCGGCCAGCCGCTTGGGCGCGCGCCCGGTGCCGACCTGCGAAGTGCCGGTGTTGTTCTCGGCGGAACTGGCCGGTGGTTTGTTCGGCAGCTTCCTTGGGGCGATTTCCGGCGGCAACCTGTATCGCAAGTCGTCGTTCCTGGAGGGCGCGATTGGCCAGAAGCTGTTCCCGGAATGGCTGACCATCGATGAGCGTCCGCACCTGATGCGCGCCATGGGCAGTTCGTCGTTTGACGGTGATGGCCTGGCGACCTATGCCAAGCCGTTCGTCGAGAACGGTGAGTTGGTGTCCTACGTGTTGGGCACTTATGCCGGCCGCAAGCTCGGCCTGCCAAGCACGGCCAACTCGGGCGGCGTGCACAACCTGTTCATCACCCATGGCGATGAAGACCAGGCGGCGCTGTTGCGGCGCATGGGGCGTGGCTTGCTGGTCACCGAGTTGATGGGCCATGGCCTGAATATGGTCACGGGGGATTACTCCCGTGGTGCGGCGGGTTTCTGGGTGGAAAACGGTGAAATCCAGTTCGCCGTGCAGGAAGTGACCATCGCCGGCAATATGCGTGACATGTTCAAACAGATTGTCGCGGTGGGTAATGACCTGGAACTGCGCAGCAACATCCGCACCGGTTCGGTGTTGATCGAGAAGATGACCGTCGCTGGCAGCTAACCCGCCGAAAGACGCTGTAAAAAAGGCGCGCCATCCATTGGATGGCGCGCCTTTTTTTGTGCCTGGAATTCCGAGTGATTTCCTCAGGCTCTTGTTTTGATTCTCAATATCATTTAATAATAAATATCATTACCGGATGAGTGTGGATCATGAGTTCTGTCCTGCATGAGGATCCCTACCTGGAAAGCTGGCGTTGGATGAGTCGTCAGATTCGCTGCGGCCTTGATCCCGACGAGCCCCGCCTGATCGAACATTACCTGGCCGAAGGCCGGTACCTCGCCTGTTGCACCGCGACCCACCCGTGGACCATCGGCGAAACCTCATTCCGCCTGCTGCTCGACACCGCCTCCGACATCGCCTTGCCCTGGCACTGGCGGTCCATGTGCCTGGACCAGGCCTGGCGCCCGTTGCGCGACCTGGAAAAACTGTCCCACTGTGCCTGCCGCCTCAAGCGCTGGCAGACCTTTGCCTGGCAATTGGCGACCTGCGAATTGCTGCCGTCTATTTCTGTTTCTGACCTGGTGCAAGGATCTTCCGATGAGTAACACCCGTATCGAACGCGACAGCATGGGCGAATTGCAAGTGCCCGCCAAAGCCTTGTATGGCGCGCAAACCCAGCGTGCGGTGAACAACTTTCCCATTAGCCATCAGCGCATGCCGGCGCAATTCATTCGTGCGCTGATCCTGGCCAAGGCTGCCGCTGCCAAGGCTAACGTCGAGTTGAAACAACTGAGCGAAGCCCAGGGCAAGGCCATCGTCGATGCCGCCCAAGGCTTGCTGGAAGGCGACTTCATGCAGCACTTCCCGGTGGATATCTTCCAGACCGGCTCCGGCACCAGTTCCAACATGAATGCCAACGAAGTGATTGCGACCCTCGCCAGCCGTTTGCTGGGGGAGCCGGTGAATCCCAACGATCACGTGAACTGCGGCCAAAGCAGCAACGACATCATCCCGACCACCATTCACGTCAGTGCGGCGCTGGTGTTGCATGAGCAAACCCTGCCGGCGCTGTTGCACCTGGTCCAGGTGATCGAACACAAGGCCGAAGAGGTGCACCGCTTCGTCAAGACCGGCCGGACGCATCTGATGGACGCGATGCCGGTGCGCATGAGCCAGGTGCTCAATGGTTGGGCGCAGCAGCTCAAGGCCAACATCGGCCATCTGCAAGACCTGCTGCCGAGTTTGCAGGCGCTGGCCCAGGGTGGCACTGCCGTCGGTACCGGGATCAATGCACATCCGGAGTTTGCGGCGCGTTTCAGCCAGCAACTGAGCAGCCTGACCCACGTTCAGTTCACGCCGGGCAAGAACCTGTTTGCATTGATCGGTTCCCAGGACACCGCCGTCGCGGTCTCGGGGCAGCTCAAGACCACCGCCGTGTCCCTCATGAAAATCGCCAACGACCTGCGCTGGATGAACTCCGGACCGTTGGCCGGCCTCGGTGAAATCGAGCTGGAAGGCCTGCAGCCGGGCTCCTCGATCATGCCGGGCAAGGTCAACCCGGTGATCCCGGAAGCCACCGCGATGGTTGCCGCGCAAGTCATCGGCAATGACACGGTGATCACCATCGCCGGCCAGTCCGGCAACTTCGAACTCAACGTGATGCTGCCGATCATTGCCCAGAACCTGCTCAGCAGCCTGGAATTGCTGGCCAACTCCAGCCGCCTGCTGGCCGACAAGGCCATCGCCAGCTTCAAGGTCAACGAAGCCAAGCTCAAGGAAGCGCTGTCGCGCAATCCGATCCTGGTGACCGCACTCAACCCGATCATCGGTTACCAAAAGGCCGCCGAAATCGCCAAGAAGGCCTATCAACAAGGCCGCCCGGTGATTGACGTGGCGCTCGAGCACACCGACTTGCCCCGCAGCCAACTGGAAATCCTGCTGGATCCGGAAAAGCTCACGGCCGGCGGCGTGTAATCACCGACCCTGCTTTGGAGGCTCACCATGGAGCACTGGAAACGCACGATCGAACGGGCCAATCGCTGCTTTATGGCGGGCGAGCTGGTAGATGCCCGCGAGGCCTATCTGCAAGCCCTGGCCCTGGCTCAAGTGTTGTTTGAGCGCTGGGCGGATGCCGACGAAGCGGTGGCGGCCTGCGTCATTTCCCATCACAACCTGGCCGACCTGCACCTGCGCCTGAACCAGCCGGAGGAGAGCGCGGAATACCTCTGCGCCATTCACCAGCGCCTGTTGCAGACCATGCAGGACACCCGCCTGAACCCGCAATTGCGGGAAGCGGCCCTGCGCCAGAGCAGCAAGACCTACGTCGAACTGCTGAATTTCATCAGCGATCACGGTGAGTACCCACGTACCCACCGCCTGCTGGGCAGCAACGTGGCGCCATCGCATGCGTCGACCCGCAACAGCCCTTTTTATGGAGCTCATTGATATGTCCTACACCTTGCCGGCCCTGCCTTACGCCTACGATGCCCTTGAACCGCATATCGACGCGCAAACCATGGAGATCCACTACACCAAGCACCACCAGACCTACATCAACAACCTCAACGCAGCCGTCGAAGGCACCGAGTTTGCCGGTTGGCCGGTGGAGAAGCTGGTGTCCAGCGTCCAGCAACTGCCGGAAAAGCTGCGGGCGGCGGTGATCAACCAGGGCGGCGGTCACGCTAACCACTCGTTGTTCTGGGCAGTGATGTCGCCCAAGGGCGGCGGCAAACCGGACGGTGCGCTGGGCAAAGCCATCGACGAACAGCTGGGCGGTTTCGATGCGTTCAAAGAGGCCTTCACCAAAGCGGCCTTGACCCGTTTTGGCAGTGGCTGGGCGTGGTTGAGCGTGACCCCGCAAAAGACCCTGGTGGTGGAAAGCAGCGGCAACCAGGACAGCCCGCTGATGAACGGCAACACGCCAATCCTGGGCCTGGACGTCTGGGAACACGCTTACTACCTGCTGTATCAGAACCGTCGTCCGGAATATATCAATGCGTTCTACAGCGTCATCAACTGGCCAGAAGTTGCCGGACGCTACCAGGCTGCGCTGGGCTGAAATTCCTCCATAACAAGATCTAAGGCCGACTATGGGCACTGAAACACTGGCGATCAGCAGCGTGCGAATGTTTCGTTATGCGTTTGGCTCGCTGCTGCTATTGGCAGGCACTGCATTGCTGGTGGCCCAAGGGCTGGCCTGGCTGGACCTGGAACCCCGCATTCTGCGGGCCTTGCAAGGTGGTGCGATTTGCGCGCTTGGCACTGCCTTGGGCGCCGTGCCGGTACTGGTGATCCGCCGAATGCCGTTGGCGGTGAGCGACACGCTGCTCGGCTTCGGCGCCGGGGTAATGCTGGCCGCGACGGCGTTTTCGCTGATCGTGCCGAGTATTGCGGCTGCGCAAAGCCTGGGGCTGACGCCCTGGGCTGCCAGTGGCTTGATCAGTTTCGGCATCATGCTGGGCGCATTCGGGTTGTACCTGGTGGATCGCAAGGTCTCCGGCGCCAGCCCGGAAATGCTGGTGGGCAGTCCGGAACATCCGATGATACCGCCGCGTATCTGGCTGTTTGTGTTCGCCATCATTGCCCACAACATTCCCGAAGGCATGGCGGTGGGTGTCTCGACAGGCGGCGGCATGCCCGATGCCGACAGCCTGGCCATGGGCATCGCCTTGCAGGATGTGCCGGAGGGATTGGTGATTGCGCTGGTGCTGGCCGGAGCGGGTATGTCGCGGGTCAAGGCGTTCCTGATCGGCGCGGCGTCAGGGCTGGTGGAGCCGGTGTTTGCGGTGCTATGTGCCTGGCTGGTGAGCCTGGCGGAGGTGCTGTTGCCGTTGGGGCTGGCGCTGGCGGCCGGGGCGATGCTGCTGGTGGTGACTCACGAAGTCATTCCCGAGTCGCGGCGCAATGGCCATGACAAGCTTGCCAGCTTGGGGCTCTGCATCGGGTTTTGCTTGATGATGGTGATGGATACGGCGTTGGGGTGAAGCCGCCTGCCGGCTTCACGCTGTCACAGGGAGGCGGGTTTACTCGCCTTCGTCGAAGTAGTTATTGATCAGCTTCACCAGCGCATCCATCGCTTCCTGCTCTTGCTCGCCTTCTGTCTTCAAGTGAATCTTCGTGCCCTTGCCCGCAGCCAGCATCATCATGGCCATGATGCTCTTGCCGTCGACCATGGATTCCGGGGTGCGCCCGGCGCGAATCTGGCAAGGGAACTGCCCGGCGACGCCGACGAACTTGGCCGAGGCCCGGGCGTGCAGGCCCAGCTTGTTGATGATTTCAATTTCCAGAGCGGGCATCGCGGGGGTGTTCCTTTCAGCTGAGGTCGCGGTGGCGAACCTGGACGTTCTTGAGGGTTTGTTGCAGCACCTGGCCCAGGCGTTCGGTCAGGTAGACGGAGCGGTGGTGGCCGCCGGTGCAGCCAATGGCGATGGTGACATAAGCCCGGTTGCTGGCCGCAAAACGCGGCAGCCATTTGAGCAGGTAGCTGGAGATGTCCTGGAACATCTCCTCGACATCCGGTTGCGCCGCCAGATAATCGGCCACAGGTTGGTCCAGCCCCGACTGATCGCGCAATTCCGGCTTCCAGTACGGGTTGGGCAGGCAACGCACATCAAATACCAGGTCGGCATCCACCGGCATGCCGCGCTTGAAGCCAAACGACTCCACCAGGAAAGCGGTGCCCGGCTCTGGCTGATTCAGCAGGCGCAGCTTGATCGCGTCGCGCAGTTGATACAGGTTCAGGCTGGTGGTGTTGATCTTGAGGTCGGCCAGGTCAATGATCGGCCCGAGCAGCTTGGTCTCGTCTTCGATGGCTTCGGCCAGGGAGCGATGAGGGCTGCTCAGTGGGTGGCGGCGACGGGTTTCGGAGAAGCGCTTGAGCAGGGTCTCTTCGTCGGCGTCCAGGTACAGCACATCGCAATGGATGTGCTTGGCCCGCACTTCTTCAAGCAGTTCCGGGAAACGTGTGAGGTGGCTGGGCAGGTTGCGGGCGTCGATCGACACGGCGACCAGCGGTTGTGCCAGCTCGGTATGAATCAGTGCCCGCTCTGCCAGTTCAGGCAGCAGGCCAGCGGGCAGGTTGTCGATGCAATAGAAACCGTTGTCCTCAAGCACATTGAGGGCCGTACTTTTACCTGAGCCGGAACGGCCGCTGACGATGATCAAACGCATGATTAATGCCCGTTTTGTTCATCCAGGACAACCTGATAGAGCGCCTCATTGCTTGAGGCACTACGCAGTTTGTCGCGTACTTCCTTGCGGTCGAGCATGCTGGCGATCTGCCGAAGCAGTTCCAGGTGCGCATCGGTGGCAGCTTCGGGGACCAGCAGCACGAACAGCAGGTCGACCGGCGCGCCGTCGATGGCGTCGAAATCGATAGGTTTTTCCATGTGCAGCAGGGCGCTGACTGGAGACTCACAGCCTCGCAGGCGGCAGTGAGGAATGGCGATGCCGTTGCCAAAACCGGTCGAACCGAGTTTTTCACGGGCAATCAGTGCCTCATACACAATCTGCTCATCCAGCTCAGGCACTTCGCGGCTGATCAGGTTGGCAATTTGTTCGAGGGCGCGCTTTTTACTGCCGCCCGGCACGTTCACGAGGGAACGGCCGGGGGTCAGGATGGTTTCAAGTCGGATCATGGGTGGGGAGTGTTAGCGGCCGGTGCCTTGAAGAAGGCTCTGCTGCTTTTCCTTATGCTTTTTAAGTTGGCGGTCAAGCTTGTCTGTGAGCAAGTCGATTGATGCATACATGTCTTCATGTTCGGCATTGGCGACCACTTCGCCACCAGGTATCTGAAGTGTCGCTTCGATTTTCTGCTGAAGCTTGTCGACCTTCATGATGACCTGCACGTTGGTGATCTTGTCGAAATGGCCCTCAAGCTTCCGCAGCTTCAGCTCGACGTATTCGCGCAATGGAGGGGTGACTTCTACATGGTGTCCACTGATGTTGACTTGCATACAGCTTCTCCTTCGTTGCCAGTGCATAAAGCGACGGGTAGGAATACCCGCCACTGGAACGCTATGGCCCGCCCGTCACATCAAACGCTTACGCTCGCTGGAAGGCGCGATCCCAAGGGACTCGCGGTACTTGGCGACGGTTCGACGGGCGACCTGAATGCCTTGTGCCTCCAGTAAACCAGCGATCTTGCTGTCACTCAACGGCTTTTTCTGATTTTCCGCGGCAACCAGTTTTTTGATGATCGCGCGGATCGCCGTGGACGAGCATTCGCCGCCTTCGGAGGTGCTGACGTGGCTGGAGAAAAAGTATTTCAGCTCATATATACCCCGTGGGGTATGCATGAATTTTTGCGTGGTCACCCGGGAAATCGTTGATTCGTGCATGCCTACCGCCTCGGCGATGTCATGCAATACCAGCGGTTTCATGGCTTCGTCGCCGTATTCCAGGAAGCCGCGCTGGTGCTCGACGATCTGGGTGGCGACTTTCATCAGGGTTTCGTTGCGGCTCTGCAGGCTCTTGATGAACCAGCGGGCTTCCTGAAGCTGGTTGCGCATGAAGGTGTTGTCGGCGCTGGTGTCGGCGCGGCGCACAAAACCTGCGTATTGCGGATTGACCCGCAGGCGCGGTACCGATTCCTGGTTCAGCTCCACCAGCCAGCGCTCGTTGTCCTTGCGCACGATCACATCGGGCACGACATATTCGGCTTCACTGGACTCGATCTGCGAGCCAGGGCGAGGGTTGAGGCTTTGCACCAGCTCGATGATCTGGCGCAGGTCATCTTCCTTGAGCTTCATGCGGCGCATCAGCTGGCTGTAGTCGCGGCTGCCCAGCAGGTCGATATAGTCGGTGACCAGGCGCTGCGCTTCGGCCAGCCAAGGGGTCTTGGCCGGCAATTGGCGCAATTGCAGCAGCAGGCACTCGCTGAGGGTGCGGGCGCCGATGCCGGCGGGCTCGAATTGCTGGATGCGGTGCAGGACGGCTTCGATTTCGTCCAGCTCGATGTCCAGTTCCGGGTCGAAGGCCTCGAGGATCTCCTCAAGGGTCTCGTCCAGGTAGCCCTGATTGTTGATGCAATCGATCAGGGTCACAGCGATCAGGCGATCGGTGTCGGACATCGGGGCCAGGTTCAGTTGCCAGAGCAAATGGCTCTGCAGGCTCTCGCCGGCGGACGTACGGGTGGTGAAGTCCCACTCGTCATCATCGTTGCTGGGCAGGCTGCTGGCGCTGGTCTGGTAGACGTCTTCCCAGGCGGTGTCCACGGGAAGCTCGTTGGGAATGCGTTCGTTCCATTCGCCTTCCTCGAGGTTGTCGACCGTGGGGGCGGTTTCCTGGTAGGAGGGTTCCTGTACGTCGGGGTTGGGCTTTTGCTCGATGTTGTCGGCCAGCGGGTCTGCATTGTCGAAGTCGTCGCCTTCTTCCTGGCGTTCGAGCATCGGATTGGACTCCAGGGCCTCCTGGATTTCCTGTTGCAGGTCCAGGGTCGACAATTGGAGCAGGCGGATGGCCTGTTGCAGCTGCGGTGTCATCGTCAGCTGCTGGCCCATTCTCAGGACTAGCGATGGTTTCATGGCAGGGGCTTAACACCTTATTCGCCGGCGCAATGCGCCATCCACGACAGGGCGCGTGAGCGCCAAACATAAGCAAATTATATGCCTGATATCGGGGGCTTTGCCTAGAGCGCGGTAACAATAAAAATACTGAGGTTTTTATTGACTACCGCGCTCCATGGCGAATGGCCTGATACCACCGTGTTTACAGGCGGAACTCGTGACCCAGATACACTTCCTTGACCAGTTCGTTGGCCAGGATAGTGGCGGAGTCACCTTCGGCAATCAGCTGTCCATCGTTGACGATATACGCGGTTTCGCAGATATCGAGGGTCTCGCGGACGTTGTGGTCGGTGATCAACACACCGATGCCCTTGGCCTTGAGGTGATGGATGATCTGCTTGATGTCGCCGACGGAGATCGGGTCGACACCGGCGAAAGGTTCGTCCAGCAGGATGAACTTCGGTGCAGTGGCCAGGGCGCGGGCGATTTCCACGCGACGACGCTCGCCGCCGGAAAGGCTCATGCCGAGGTTGTCGCGAATGTGGTTGATGTGGAATTCCTGCAGCAGGCTTTCCAGCTCTTTCTTGCGCCCGGCGCGGTCGAGTTCCTTGCGGGTCTCGAGGATGGCCATGATGTTGTCGGAAACCGACAGTTTGCGGAAGATCGATGCTTCCTGGGGAAGATAGCCGATACCCGCCCGCGCACGGCCGTGCATAGGCTGGTGGCTCACGTCCAGGTCGTCGATCAGCACGCGGCCTTGATCGGCCTGTACCAGGCCGACGATCATGTAGAAGCAGGTGGTCTTGCCGGCACCGTTGGGGCCGAGCAAGCCGACGATCTGCCCGCTGTCGATCGACAGGCTGACATCGCGCACGACCTGACGGCTTTTATAGGCCTTGGCCAGATGCTGGGCTTTCAGGGTTGCCATTAATTCGCCTTCTTCGCGTCGGGTTTCGGCGCCGGCTGGGCTGCGCCCGGTTTCTGCTTCGGCTGGATAACCATGTCGATACGCGGCTTCGGCGTGCTGATTTTCGAGCCGGTGGCACGACCGGCCTGGGCAATCTGCTTCACCGTGTCGTAGACGATTTTTTCGCCGTCGGTGGTGTTGCCGTCGTTGATGACACGGGCCTGGTCGATCAGCACGATGCGGTTTTGCTGGGCGTGGTACTGGATCGTCTTGCCATAGCCCTTGACCGGCGTAGGGTCGCCCACTTTCTGCAGTTGTTCGAAATACGCCAGATTGCCCACCGAAGTGACCACGTCGATATCGCCTGCCGGGGTACGAGTCAGCGTCACGGTGTTACCCGTCACCTTCATCGAGCCCTGGGTGATGATCACGCTACCGGTGTAGGTCGCGATACCTTGCTTGTCATCCAGCTGCGCATCGTCAGCCTGAATGTGGATCGGTTGCTGGCTATCGTTCGGCAGAGCCCAGGCGCTCACGCTTCCCAGTGCTGCGCCCAGGCCGAGCAAAATAGGGAGGGTTTTAACGAGCCTCATACTGTCCTCTTACGTTCGATAGCAGGTGTATCCTGCTTTCTTTCAAATACGCTTTCATTCCCTTGCCAGTCGATACACCGCCAGCGCCGTCAATTCTAACGTCTTGCTCGGTCTGCGCATATTGCTTCTGTGGGAATACGGTCATGCGACTGCTGGTAATAATGGTGTCGCGGTTCTTGGCGTCAGTGCGGGCTACCCGTACCGAGTCAATCAGTTCCACTTGGGTGCCGTCCGGGTTGACCTCGCCACGCTCGCTGGTGACGTGCCACGGAAATTCGGCGCCGCGGTACAGGTTCATGTCCGGCTTGGTCAATAACGTGACCTCGGATGCCTTCAAGTGTTCGACCTTGTCGGAGGTCATCTCATACTGGACCTTGCCATCGGGCAGGTACTGAATGCTGTGGGCGTTGATGGCGTAATAGTCGATAGCGCTCTCGTCAACCTGTGCAACCGGCTTGTCGAGGAAGCGCTCCGGGCTGATATTCCAGTAGCCGACCGCGAGAAAAACCGCGGCGATGACTGCAAGTATCAGGAAATTGCGAATCTTTTTACTCAGCATAAAACGCTCTATAGGTAGGCGGCGTGAGCCGCTTCAAGGCTGCCTTGGGCGCGCAGAATCAACTCGCAGAACTCGCGGGCGGCGCCTTCGCCGCCACGGGCTGTCGTCACACCATGGGCGTGTTCGCGAACGAACGCCGCCGCATTGGCCACGGCCATGCCCAGGCCGACCCGGCGAATCACCGGCAGGTCGGGTAAGTCGTCACCGAGGTAGGCAACCTGTTCATAGCTTAGGTTGAGTTGGCCAAGAAGCTCGTCCAGAACCACCAGTTTATCCTCGCGGCCCTGATACAGGTGAGGAATCCCCAGGTTTTGTGCGCGGCGTTCAACAACCGGGGTCTTGCGACCGCTGATGATGCCGGTTTGCACGCCCGCTGCCATCAGCATCTTGATGCCTTGGCCGTCGAGGGTATTGAAGGTCTTGAATTCGCTGCCGTCTTCCAGGAAGTACAGGCGGCCATCCGTCAGCACGCCGTCGACGTCGAAAATCGCCAGCTTGATGTTTTTGCCCCGTTGCAACAGGTCGGTGGTCATTTACATCACTCCCGCACGCAGCAAATCGTGCATGTTCAGGGCGCCAACCGGGCGGTCGTCACTGTCGACCACCACCAGCGCCAGGATTTTATGGTCTTCCATGATCTTCAGCGCTTCGGCCGCAAGCATGTCAGGGCGGGCGGTCTTGCCGTGGGGCGTCATGACTTCGTCGATGGTGGCGGTCTGGATGTCGAGGTTGCGGTCCAGGGTGCGACGCAGGTCACCGTCGGTGAAAACCCCGGCCAGGCGCCCATCGTCTTCCAGAATCACGGTCATGCCCAGGCGCTTGAGGGTCATTTCCATCAAGGCGTCTTTAAGCAGGGTGCCCCGCGCCACTTGCGGCAACTCGTCGCCGGCGTGCATCACATTTTCCACTTTAAGCAGCAGACGACGGCCCAAGGCGCCGCCCGGGTGGGAAAACGCGAAGTCTTCGGCGGTAAACCCGCGGGCTTCCAGCAGGGCCACGGCCAGCGCATCGCCCATGACCAGGGCGGCGGTGGTGGAGGAGGTCGGTGCCAGGTTCAGCGGGCAGGCCTCGTGGGCAACGTGTACGTTCAAATTCACTTCGGCGGCTTTTGCCAGCGTCGAGTCCGGGTTGCCGGTCACGCTGATCAACTGGATGCCCAGGCGCTTGATCAGCGGCAGCAGGGTCACGATTTCGTTGGTGGTGCCGGAGTTGGACAGTGCCAGGATGATGTCGTCCCGGGTGATCATGCCCATGTCGCCGTGGCTGGCTTCGGCCGGATGCACGAAGAACGCGGTGGTCCCGGTGCTTGCCAGGGTGGCGGCGATCTTGTTGCCAACATGCCCGGATTTGCCCATGCCGACCACGACGACGCGGCCCTTGCTGGCCAGAATCATCTCGCAGGCGCGTACGAAATCCGCGTCGATATGGGCCAGTAAACCTTCTACGGCTTCAAGCTCGAGGCGGATGGTGCGTTGTGCGGATTGAATAAGGTCGCTGGATTGGCTCATGTCTGAAATCGTATAGCCTGACGAAAAGTCGGCGATTATAGCGGTAATGATCGAATCGCTCACGTAAGTTCGTCAGCCTTTATTTAGTCAAGCCTCCGAGCAACCCTTAATATTGCGATTTATTACCTGTCCTGTTTCTGAACAAGCTCTGTTCCGGCCTTGGGGGCGCTGCACCAGCAGTGATATAGTTCGCCGCCAGTTCGGTCCGCGCAGCCTTTTTGTCTATTCGGCGCAAGCATTTGTCGAAAACAAGGTGTCTGAGTGAAAGGCTGCATCCCAAGGAGTTTAGATGAGTGCCGATAACGCCTACGCGGTCGAGCTGAAGGGTCTGTCCTTCAAGCGCGGTACGCGCAGCATCTTCAATAATGTGGATATTCGCATTCCCCGCGGCAAAGTCACGGGCATCATGGGGCCTTCCGGCTGCGGCAAGACGACGCTGTTGCGCCTGATGGGCATGCAATTGCGCCCCTCCGCCGGTGAAGTCTGGGTCAATGGCCAGAACCTGCCGACCCTCTCGCGCAGCGATCTGTTCGATGCGCGCAAGCACATGGGAGTGCTGTTCCAGAGCGGTGCGTTGTTTACCGATCTCGACGTATTCGAAAACGTGGCGTTCCCGCTGCGGGTGCACACACAGCTGTCCGATGAGATGATTCGTGACATTGTGTTGCTGAAATTGCAGGCCGTCGGGCTGCGCGGTGCCATCGATTTGATGCCCGACGAGCTGTCCGGTGGCATGAAGCGTCGTGTCGCCCTGGCGCGTGCCATCGCCCTCGACCCGCAAATTCTCATGTACGACGAGCCTTTCGTTGGCCAGGACCCGATCGCCATGGGCGTCCTGGTGCGCCTGATCCGCCTGCTCAACGACGCACTGGGTATCACCAGTATCGTGGTCTCCCACGACCTGGCCGAGACCGCGAGCATTGCCGACTACCTTTATGTCGTGGGCGATGGTCAGGTGCTGGGGCAGGGCACGCCTGAAGAGCTGATGAACGCTGATAACCCGCGCATTCGCCAATTCATGACCGGCGATCCCGATGGCCCGGTGCCTTTTCACTTTCCGGCAGCGGACTACCGCTCAGATCTTCTGGGGAAGCGCTGATGCGCAAGAAATCTTTACTCGAAAAGGTTCGCCTTTTCGGCCGCTCCGGCATCGATATCATCGGTGTGCTGGGCCGCTCGACGATTTTCCTGTTTCATGCCTTGCTCGGCCGCGGCGGTATTGGCGGCGGTTTCGGCCTGCTGATCAAGCAACTGCACTCGGTGGGCGTAATGTCCCTGGTGATCATTGTGGTCTCCGGGGTATTCATCGGTATGGTGCTGGCGCTGCAGGGCTTTAATATCCTGTCCAGCTATGGTTCCGAGCAGGCGGTGGGGCAGATGGTCGCCCTGACGCTGTTGCGCGAGTTGGGCCCGGTGGTGACTGCGCTGCTGTTTGCCGGACGTGCCGGCTCGGCGCTGACGGCCGAAATCGGCAACATGAAGGCCACCGAGCAACTGTCCAGCCTGGAAATGATCGGTGTCGACCCGCTCAAGTACATTGTTGCCCCGCGCCTGTGGGCCGGCTTCATCTCCCTGCCACTGCTGGCGATGGTATTCAGCGTGGTGGGCATCTGGGGCGGTTCGTGGGTGGCGGTTGACTGGCTGGGGGTCTACGACGGTTCCTACTGGGGCAACATGCAAAACAGCGTGACCTTCAGCGGTGATGTGCTCAATGGCATCATTAAAAGCATCGTTTTCGCCTTTGTAGTGACCTGGATCGCCGTATTCCAAGGCTACGACTGTGAGCCCACTTCAGAGGGGATCAGTCGCGCCACCACCAAGACCGTTGTGTACGCCTCGCTGGCGGTACTGGGCCTTGACTTCATTTTGACCGCCTTGATGTTTGGAGATTTCTGATGCAAAACCGCACTGTGGAAATCGGTGTCGGCCTTTTCTTGCTGGCTGGCATCCTGGCTTTACTGTTGCTCGCCCTGCGAGTCAGCGGCCTATCGGCCAGCCCCACCGCCGATACTTATAAACTTTACGCCTACTTCGACAATATCGCCGGTTTGACTGTCAGAGCTAAAGTGACCATGGCGGGTGTAACCATCGGCAAGGTCACGGCGATCGATCTGGACCGCGACAGCTTCACCGGCCGGGTGACGATGCAAGTGAACAAGAAGGTCGATAACCTGCCGACTGACTCCACTGCGTCTATCCTCACCGCTGGTTTGCTGGGCGAGAAGTACATCGGTATCAGCGTGGGCGGGGAAACAGCTCTGCTCAAGGATGGTTCGACCATTCATGACACACAGTCGTCGTTGGTGCTGGAGGACTTGATCGGTAAATTCCTGCTCAATACCGTCAATAAAGACGCCAAATGAGGAATGTGTTGATGATCTCTACTTTGCGACGTGGCCTGTTGGTACTGCTCGCGGCACTGCCGTTGATGGCTAACGCCGCTGCCGGCGGCTCTGCACATGACCTGGTGCAGGACACCACCAACAAGATGTTGGCTGACCTGAGCGCCAACAAGGAAAAGTACAAGCAAGACCCGAGTCAGTTTTATAACGCGCTGAACACGATTGTCGGGCCTGTGGTGGATGCTGAAGGCATTTCCAAAAGCATCATGACCGTCAAATACTCGCGCAAGGCGACCCCGGAGCAGATGACCCGCTTCCAGGAAAACTTCAAGCGCGGCCTGTTCCAGTTCTATGGCAACGCATTGCTCGAGTACAACAACCAGGGCATTACGGTTGATGCGCCGAAGTCCGAAACGGGTGACCGTGCCGAAGTTGGCATGACCGTGAAAGGCACCAATGGCGCGGTGTATCCGGTGTCCTATACCCTGACGAAGATCAATGGCGAGTGGAAACTGCGTAACGTCGTGATCAACGGTATCAACATTGGCAAGCTGTTCCGTGACCAGTTCGCGGACGCCATGCAGCGCAATGGCAACGACCTGGACAAAACCATCAATGGTTGGGCCGGTGAAGTGGCCAAGGCCAAGGAAGAAACCGACAAAGCTGCCGGGAAGCCTGCCCAATGACCGAGTCGGCCATTCGCCTTGGCGAGTCCGGTGAGCTGCTGCTCAGCGGCGTGCTGGATTACAGCACCGGGCCAGCCCTGCGCAAGCAGGGCCAAGCGCTGATCAACGCCAGCACCGCGTCCGCGCTGGTGCTGGATTGCTCGGCGGTGGTGAAGTCCAGCAGTGTCGGCTTGTCGTTGCTGCTGTGTTTCATGCGTGATGCGCAGGCTGTCAAAAAGCCGGTGAGCATCCGTGCGCTGCCCGAAGACATGCGTGAAATCGCTGAAGTTTCCGGGCTGACCGAGCTGTTGGCGCATCCTTAATACGCATTATTAAAGAAGCCCCCCGTCAGAGTCCTGCTATGCGGGGTTCGCAGGCGCGGGGCTTTTTTGTATGATGTGCGACCCGCGCGCACTGGGCGCCGATAGAGGTTGAGCATGCAGGCCTTAGAAGTGAAGCGCTTTCTCGAAGAAAAGCTCCCCGAAACTCAAGTAGAAGTTGAGGGCGAAGGCTGTAACTTCCAGCTGAACGTGATTAGCGATGAACTGGCGGCATTGAGCCCGGTCAAGCGTCAGCAGCAGATCTATGCCCATTTGAACCCGTGGATCACCGATGGCAGCATCCATGCGGTCACTATGAAATTTTTCAGCCGCGCGGCCTGGGCCGAGCGCACCTGAGCCCCCAAGGCGTCGAGATTCTTATGGATAAATTGATTATTACCGGCGGTGCTCGTCTTGATGGCGAGATCCGTATTTCCGGGGCGAAGAACTCCGCCCTGCCGATCCTGGCAGCGACCTTGCTGTGCGATGGCCCGGTTACCGTGGCCAACCTGCCGCACCTGCACGACATCACCACCATGATCGAGCTGTTCGGTCGCATGGGCATCGAGCCGGTGATCGACGAGAAACTCAGCGTCGAAATCGACCCGCGCACCATCAAGACCTTGATCGCACCGTACGAGCTGGTGAAAACCATGCGCGCCTCGATCCTGGTGCTGGGCCCGATGGTTGCCCGTTTCGGCGAAGCCGAAGTCGCACTGCCTGGCGGTTGCGCCATCGGTTCGCGTCCAGTGGACCTGCACATCCGTGGCCTCGAAGCCATGGGGGCAACCATCGACGTCGAAGGCGGCTACATCAAGGCCAAGGCGCCGGAAGGCGGCCTGCGTGGCGCGAACTTCTTCTTTGATACCGTCAGCGTGACCGGTACCGAGAACATCATGATGGCTGCTGCCCTGGCCAACGGCCGCAGCGTCCTGCAAAACGCCGCGCGCGAGCCTGAAGTGGTCGACCTGGCCAACTTCCTGATCGCCATGGGCGCCAACATCACCGGCGCCGGCACCGACACCATCACCATCGAAGGTGTGAAACGCCTGCATTCGGCCACCTACAAAGTGATGCCGGACCGCATCGAGACCGGTACCTACCTGGTGGCTGCTGCCGTCACTGGTGGCCGCGTCAAGGTCAAGGACACCGATCCGACGATCCTTGAAGCCGTCCTGGAAAAACTCAAGGAAGCCGGCGCCGAGATCACCACCGGCGAAGACTGGATCGAGCTGGACATGCACGGCAAGCGGCCAAAAGCCGTCAACGTGCGTACTGCTCCGTACCCGGCGTTCCCGACCGACATGCAGGCGCAGTTCATTTCCCTGAACGCGATTGCCGAAGGCACCGGTGCCGTGATCGAGACCATCTTCGAAAACCGCTTCATGCACGTGTATGAACTGCACCGCATGGGCGCCAAGATCCAGGTCGAAGGCAACACTGCCATCGTGACCGGCATCGAGAAGCTCAAGGGCGCGCCAGTGATGGCCACCGACCTGCGTGCCTCGGCCAGCCTGGTGATCTCGGCGCTGTGCGCTGACGGCGACACCCTGATCGACCGCATTTACCACATAGACCGTGGTTACGAGTGCATCGAAGAGAAGCTGCAGATGCTCGGCGCGAAAATCCGCCGCGTACCGGGCTAGTTCCAGGAACTGCAAACACGGTCATTGTGTCGAGGGAGCTTGCTCCCGCTGGACTGCGCAGCAGTCCCCGTCTTTTTAAACAAAGACCAGGGCCGCTTCGCGCCCCAGCGGGAGCAAGCGCCCTCGCCACAGGACGATGTATGCTGTTAACTGATTTGTTTCAAATCGAGGCTGTAATGGCCTCGATCTGTGTCTGGCGCCGATTGCGACCGGACAGCAATAGCCTGATGAAGGACTGACGTTTCCCATGTTGACCATCGCACTGTCCAAGGGCCGCATCCTTGACGACACTTTGCCGCTTCTGGCTGAAGCGGGCATCGTGCCAACCGAGAATCCGGACAAGAGCCGCAAGCTGATCATCCCCACGACCCAGGACGACGTTCGCCTGCTGATCGTGCGTGCCACCGACGTGCCAACCTACGTTGAGCATGGCGCGGCCGACCTCGGCGTCGCGGGTAAAGACGTGTTGATGGAATACGGCGGCCAGGGCCTGTACGAGCCGCTGGACCTGCGTATTGCCCTGTGCAAGCTGATGACCGCCGGCCGCGTCGGTGACGTCGAGCCCAAGGGCCGCCTGCGGGTGGCGACCAAGTTCGTCAACGTCGCCAAGCGCTACTACGCCGAGCAAGGTCGCCAGGTCGACATCATCAAGCTTTACGGTTCGATGGAGCTGGCACCGCTGATCGGCCTGGCCGACAAGATCATCGACGTGGTCGACACCGGCAACACCCTGCGCGCCAACGGCCTGGAGCCCCAGGACTTTATCGCCGACATCAGCTCCCGCCTGATCGTCAACAAAGCTTCGATGAAAATGCAGCACGCCCGTATCCAGGCGTTGATCGATACCCTGCGCAAGGCAGTGGAGTCTCGACACCGCGGTTGACTCACCCGCGCGGCCCTAAGCCGCGCCCGTCTATCCGCCTCATAGCCAGAATTCTCAGGTGCCCAAGCGGAAACGACTGCTAGTTTAGGGCGCCTGAGTTTTTGCCAATTCTATTGAGGCCCTCGCTATGACCACGTCCACTGCAATTGCCCGACTCAACGCTGCCGACCCGGATTTCGCCCATCATCTGGATCATCTGCTGAGCTGGGAAAGCGTGTCCGACGATACGGTCAACCAGCGGGTGCTCGACATCATCAAGGCCGTGCGCGAGCGCGGTGACGCGGCGCTGGTGGATTTCACCCGGCAGTTCGATGGCCTGGACGTCGCCTCCATGGCCGACCTGATCCTGCCCCGCGAGCGCCTGGAACTGGCCCTGACCCGCATCACCGCGCCCCAGCGCGAAGCCCTCGAAGTGGCGGCCGCACGGGTGCGCAGCTACCACGAGAAACAGAAACAGGATTCCTGGAGCTACACCGAGGCCGACGGCACCGTACTGGGCCAGAAGGTCACGCCGCTGGACCGCGCCGGCCTGTACGTGCCGGGCGGCAAAGCGTCGTACCCGTCCTCGGTACTGATGAACGCGATTCCGGCCAAGGTGGCCGGCGTGACCGAAGTGGTCATGGTGGTGCCTACGCCGCGCGGCGAAATCAACGAACTGGTGCTGGCAGCGGCCTGCATCGCGGGCGTCGATCGCGTGTTCACCATCGGTGGCGCCCAAGCCGTGGCGGCCTTGGCTTATGGCACCGAAAGCGTGCCGAAGGTCGACAAGGTGGTGGGCCCGGGAAACATCTACGTGGCCACGGCCAAGCGCCATGTATTTGGCCAGGTCGGCATCGACATGATCGCCGGTCCTTCGGAAATCCTCGTGGTGTGTGACGGCCAGACCGACCCGGATTGGATCGCCATGGACCTGTTCTCCCAGGCCGAGCACGACGAAGACGCCCAGGCGATCCTGGTCAGCCCGGACGCCGAATTCCTGGACAAGGTGGCAGCGAGCATCGCCAAGCTGCTGCCGACCATGGAGCGCGCCGAGATCATCGAGAAGTCGATCAATGGCCGTGGTGCCCTGATCCAGGTGCGCGACATGGAGCAGGCCATCGAGGTGGCCAACCGCATTGCGCCGGAACACCTGGAGTTGTCCGTCGCCGACCCACAAGCCTGGCTGCCGCTGATTCGTCACGCGGGCGCGATCTTCATGGGCCGCCACACCAGCGAAGCCCTGGGCGACTACTGCGCGGGCCCCAACCACGTGTTGCCGACCTCGGGCACCGCGCGGTTCTCCTCGCCCCTGGGCGTGTATGACTTCCAGAAGCGCTCGTCGATCATCTTCTGCTCGCCCCAGGGCGCGTCGGAGCTGGGCAAGACCGCGTCCGTGCTGGCCCGTGGCGAGTCGCTGACCGCCCACGCCCGCAGCGCCGAATACCGCATCGTTGACGATAAGCAGGGGAACTGAAACATGAGCAAATTCTGGAGCCCGCTCGTCAAGGATCTCGTGCCTTACGTGCCCGGTGAGCAACCGAAGCTGACCAAACTGGTGAAACTCAACACCAATGAAAACCCCTACGGCCCATCGCCCAAGGCGCTGGCGGCCATGCAGGCCGAGCTGAACGACAACCTGCGTTTGTACCCGGACCCCAACAGCGACCTGCTCAAGCAGGCGGTGGCGAAGTATTACGGGATCGACGCGGGCAAGGTGTTCCTCGGCAACGGTTCCGATGAAGTCCTGGCGCACATCTTCCACGGTTTGTTCCAGCACGACCTGCCGCTGCTGTTCCCGGACATCAGCTACAGTTTCTACCCGGTGTACTGCGGCCTTTACCGCATTGCCTTCGACGCCGTGCCGCTGGATGAGCAGTTCCAGATCCGCGTGTCGGACTACGCCAAGCCCAACGGCGGGATCATCTTCCCGAACCCGAATGCGCCGACCGGTTGCGTAATGGCGCTGGACGCCGTGGAGCAAATCCTCAAGGCCAGCCCGGACTCGGTGGTGGTGGTCGATGAAGCCTATATCGACTTCGGCGGCGAAACCGCTATCAGCCTGGTGGACTGCTACCCGAACCTGCTGGTGACCCAGACCCTCTCCAAGTCGCGCTCCCTGGCCGGTTTGCGGGTGGGCCTGGCCGTGGGCCACCCGGACCTGATCGAGGCGCTGGAGCGGGTCAAGAACAGCTTCAACTCCTATCCGCTGGATCGGCTGGCGATTGTCGGCGCGGCCGCCGCTTTTGAAGACCGCGAATACTTCCAGAACACCTGCAAGTGGGTAGTCGACAGCCGTGAAAAGCTGGTGGCGCAACTGCAGGCCAAGGGGTTTGAAGTGTTGCCGTCTGCGGCCAACTTCATCTTTGCCCGTCACCCACGGCACGACGCTGCCGGGCTGGCGGCCAAAGTGCGGGAACAAGGGGTGATCGTGCGGCACTTCAAGCAGGAGCGGATTGCCCAGTTCCTGCGGATCAGCATCGGCACGCCAGAGCAGAATCAGGCGCTGATCGATGCGTTGGGCGAGCTGTAATCGTCATTGACTGAACCGGCGCCATCGCGGGCAAGCCCGGCTCCCACATTGGAATGCACTGTCAGAAAGAATGCAGTCCCCTGTGGGAGCCGGGCTTGCCCGCGATGAGGCCATCAGCAACACCGAAAAGCTAAAGCCTTACAGCAACGGCTCATCCGGCTTCTTGTGCTTCCAGCCGTCATTGCCCGGCAGCAGCAGATTCAATGCAATCGCTACCACCGCACACAGGGCAATGCCCTTCAGGCCAAAGTCATCCGGGCCGGTGCCGGTACCTACCAGCACGCCGCCAATCCCGAACACCAGGGTCACCGACACAATCACCAGATTGCGTGCTTCGCCCAGGTCGATCCTGTGGCGGATCAGGGTGTTCATCCCCACCGCAGCAATCGAACCGAACAGCAGGCACAGAATCCCGCCCATTACCGGGACTGGAATGCTTTGCAGCAGCGCGCCGAACTTGCCGATAAACGCCAGGCTGATGGCAAACACCGCCGCCCAGGTCATGATTTTCGGGTTGTAGTTCTTGGTCAGCATCACTGCGCCCGTCACTTCCGCGTAGGTCGTGTTGGGCGGGCCGCCGAACAGGCCGGCAGCGGTGGTGGCGATACCATCACCCAGCAGCGTGCGGTGCAGGCCAGGCTTCTTCAGGTAGTCGCGACCAGTCACGCTGCCCACTGCAATCACACCACCGATGTGTTCGATGGCCGGGGCCAGGGCTACCGGGACGATAAACAGGATCGCCTGCCAGTTGAATTCCGGCGCGGTGAAGTGGGGCAGGGCGAACCACGGTGCGGCAGCGATCTTCGCTGTATCGACTACACCGAAGTAGAACGACATGGCGAAACCCACCAGCACGCCGGAGATGATCGGCACCAGGCGGAAAATGCCTTTGCCGAACACCGCCACGATCAGCGTGGTCAGCAGCGCCGGCATCGAGATCAGCATGGCGGTCTGGTAGTGGATCAACTCGCTACCGTCACCCGCCTTGCCCATCGCCATGTTGGCGGCAATCGGCGCCATGGCCAGGCCGATGGAAATGATCACTGGCCCGATCACCACCGGCGGCAGCAGCCGGTCGATGAAACCGGTGCCCTTGATCTTCACCGCCAGGCCCAGGAAGGTGTAAACGAAACCTGCCGCCATCACGCCGCCCATGGTCGCCGCGAGGCCGAACTGGCCCTTGGCGAGAATGATCGGAGTGATAAACGCAAAGCTCGACGCCAGGAACACCGGCACTTGGCGCCCGGTGACCACTTGGAACAACAAGGTGCCCAAGCCTGCGGTAAACAGGGCGACGTTTGGATCGAGACCGGTGATCAGCGGCATCAACACCAGCGCGCCAAATGCTACGAAGAGCATCTGTGCGCCAGACAGGATCTGGCGCCAAAGCGGGTCGTTGAATTCATCCTGCATGGTCACGCGTCCTTCTGCTTGGTACCGAAGATCTTGTCGCCGGCGTCGCCCAGGCCCGGGATGATGTAGCCGTGTTCGTTCAGGCGTTCATCGATCGAGGCGGTGTAGATCAGCACGTCCGGGTGGGCTTTCTCGACGGCGGCGATGCCTTCGGGGGCGGCCACCAGCACCATGGCGCGGATGTCCTTGCAGCCGGCTTTTTTCAGCAGGTCGATGGTGGCAACCATCGAGCTGCCGGTGGCGAGCATCGGGTCGATGATCATCGCCAGGCGCTCGTCGATTTCCGGTACGAGTTTTTCCAGGTAGGTGTGGGCCTGCAGTGTCTCTTCGTTGCGGGCCACGCCCACGGCGCTGACCTTGGCGCCCGGGATCAGGCTGAGTACACCTTCGAGCATGCCGATACCGGCGCGCAGGATCGGTACCACGGTAATCTTCTTGCCGGCGATTTTCTCGACCTGGACGGGACCACACCAACCGGCGATCTCGTAGTTTTCCAGGGGCAGGTCTTTGGTCGCCTCGTAGGTGAGCAGCGCTCCGACTTCCTGAGCAAGCTCGCGGAAGTTCTTCGTGCTAATGTCGGCGCGGCGCATAAGGCCGAGTTTATGTCGGATCAGCGGGTGGCGGATCTCACGGATGGGCATGGGGAAAGGCTCCGGCGGCGGGCAAAAAAAGCGGCCTAGATTAATCTATCCGAGGGTGTTGTCCTATAGACATCTAGTACGTTAGTCCATTAAGGCTTGAACGTTGCGCCTCACATGCGTACCTTTGCCCGCTTTTCTTGCCACAGCACCCCCTTGGAGAGCGCCATGTCCGCTGATCTCGAGCATATCCGTCAAATCATGCGCGAGGCTGACTGCCTGTACACCGAAGCGCAAGTCGAAGAGGCCATCGCCAAGGTCGGCGCGCACATCTCCCGTGAAATGGCCGACACCAACCCGGTGGTCTTTTGCGTGATGAACGGTGGCCTGATTTTCGCCGGCAAATTGCTCACCCATCTGCAATTCCCGCTGGAAGCGTCCTACCTGCACGCCACCCGCTATCGCAACGAAACCAGCGGCGGCGACCTGTTCTGGAAAGCCAAGCCGGAAGTCTCGTTCATCGACCGCGATGTGCTGATCATCGACGACATCCTCGACGAAGGACACACCCTGGGCGCGATCATCGACTTCTGCAAACACGCTGGCGCGCGTAAAGTGCACACCGCCGTGCTGATCGACAAGAACCACGACCGCAAGGCCCGTCCGGACCTGAAGGCCGATTACGTAGGCCTGCCATGCATTGACCGTTACATCTTCGGTTACGGCATGGACTACAAAGGCTACTGGCGTAATGCCAATGGGATCTACGCCGTTAAGGGGATGTAATCAATGGCCAGCTTTCTTGATCAAACGCTGTTTGCAGAGTTGGCCGAGAGAGCGGCTGACAGTCCTCGTGGCCGGCATCACCACAACTTTCATCAGATGGAAGAGCCATGCCATCGCATGGTCGTCGCAATGCAGCCCAACACCTATGTGCCGCCTCATCGTCATCTGAGTGCCGATAAGGCGGAAACCTTGCTGGTGCTGAAGGGCCGTCTTGGCTTGTTGATTTTCAGCGAGACCGGCGAGGTGCTGGCCAAGCGCGTGATGCAGGCGGGCGGTGAGTGCCAGGGCGTTGATTTGCCGCCCGGGGTGTTTCACGGCCTGGTGGTGCTGGAGCCCGATACTTTGATGTTCGAATGCAAAGCCGGACCGTATCGACCGGTGGGCGAGGGTGAGCTGGCCAGTTGGGCTCCCCGTGAAGGCGACGCTGAAGTGGCTGAGTATCAGCGCTGGATGCTTGCCCAGTTCGATTGAGCTAAAGTGCTGGGCCATCTTCCACGGAGCGGCCCATGCGCCTTTTGATCCGCAGTTGCGCCGCCCTGGCGCTGACCCTCAGTTTGCCCCTGGCGGCCGCTCCGGCGCCGTTGCACAGCCAGTTCCTGCCGCCTGACGACCTGACCTTGCGCGCCGAAGCTGCGGACCAGCAGCAATTGCTGCAAGTCACCGAGTATTCGGTGGTGGTCGGCAACCAACGCCAATCCACCCAGCAGCCGATCCCGGTGACCTCGCCGTTGATGATCCGCCTCAAGGGCAAGCCCCTGAACAAGGGCGCGACCCTCGCCCAGGTGATCCTCAACTTCGATGCCGAAAGCAAAAGCCTGAAAAAACCGGTGTTCGACGATAAAAGCAAAACCCTGACCTTGTCGTACCCGATGACCCAGTATCGGGTGATCGTCGATCTGCTGCGCAACGACACGGTCTATGTGCAGTTCCTCAGCTACGCCAACGGCCATATCTGGGCCGATTTGCACACCGGGGCGGTGCGCGCCAAATAATCCAGCCGACGCGGATTCGGTGGCGTAAATACAGTCAATGTGGAAGCTGGCTTGCCTGCGATAGCGGTGGGTCCGTTGGCTCATCTGTTACTGATGCACCGCTATCGCAGGCAAGCCAGCTCCCACATTGGTTCGCGTCGCTTTCGAAGCCGCTGTGCCGCAGGTAAACTGCTTTTCCCGTGTAAATGTCTGCAGGCTGGAGTCGGTAATGCGTAAAGATAAGAAACAGGTGATTGGTGATGAAATCGGCGACGAGCAAATCAAGCTGTTCCTGGATTTCGAGCCGGTAGACGCCACTTCGCCGTCCCTGCACAAGCTGATCAAGGCCTACCGTGGCCTGCGTATCGACGACTTCGAGCGCTTCCTGGGCTTTTTCAAGGAAGCCGGCCTGGACCTCGATGGCAAGGACGAGCATGGCCAGACCTTCGTTGAAGTGATCAAGGACCAGCGCAACGCTGCTGAGTACATCGAGCTGATCGAACAAGCTCGCGGCTGATTGTTGCGGGCGAAAAAAAACGCCCCGTTCGGGGCGTTTTTCGTTCCTGCGTTCTGCGTGGGAATGCATCAACTGACGCTCTGCGTCACGACGCTCAAGCGTAGCTTTCGGTCTCGCTGCTCTGCTCAACCAGTTCCAGGCTGATGTTGTTCTGCGTGTTGATCTTGCGATACAGCTCGGCATCGGTCTCCAGGACCTTTTCCCGAGCCGGGAAGATCTCGTGCAGCTTGGCAGCCCATTCACCGGCCGCTTTGGTCGGGAAGCAGCGTTCGATCAGTTCCAGCATGATCGACACCGTCACCGAAGCGCCTGGGGATGCGCCCAGCAGGGCGGCCAACGAACCGTCCTTGGCCGCAACCAGTTCGGTACCGAATTGCAGCACGCCGCCTTTCTTCGGGTCTTTCTTGATGATCTGCACCCGTTGGCCGGCCACTTCCAGGCGCCAGTCTTCGGCTTTCGCCTCGGGGTAGAAGCGACGCAGGGATTCCAGGCGCTGCTCCATGGACTGGCGCACTTCGCTGACCAGGTACTTGGTCAGGTCCATGTTGTCCCGGGCCACGGCCAGCATCGGGCCGATGTTGCCGGCGCGAATCGACAGGGGCAGGTCAAGGAACGAGCCGTGTTTGAGGAACTTGGTGGTGAAGCCGGCGTAGGGCCCGAACAGCAGGGACTTCTTGCCGTCGACCACACGGGTGTCCAGGTGCGGCACCGACATCGGTGGCGAACCCACGGCCGCCTGACTGTAGACCTTGGCCTGGTGATGCTTGACCACTTCCGGGTTGTCGCAACGCAGCCACTGGCCGCTGACCGGGAAACCGCCGAAGCCTTTGCTTTCTTCGATGCCCGAGGCTTGCAGCAGCGGCAGGGCCGCGCCACCGGCGCCGAGGAACACGAACTTGGCGTCCACATCACGGGAATTGCCGCTGTTGACGTCCTTGATGCTCACGGTCCAGCCGGCGCCGTTGCGCTTGAGGCCGGTGACGCGCTTGCTGTACTTGACCTGGGCATCCGGTGCGCTGGTCAGGTGCGAGAGCAGTTGGTTGGTCAGGGCGCCGAAGTTGACGTCGGTGCCGTTCATCACGCGGGTGGCAGCAATTTTTTCGTCCAGCGGGCGGCCGGGCATCATCAGCGGCATCCACTCGGCCATCTCGCTGCGGTCTTCGGTGTAGTGCATGTCCGAGAACGCGTGGTGCTGGCTGAGGGTTTCAAAGCGCTTCTTGAGGAACGACACGCCTTTCTCACCCTGTACGAAACTCAGGTGCGGCACGGGGCTGATAAAGGACTTGGACGAGCCAAAGGTGCCTTTCTTGGTCAAGTAAGCCCAGAACTGCTTCGACACCTCGAATTGGGTGTTGATGTGCACGGCTTTCTTGATGTCGATGGAGCCGTCAGCGGCCTGCGGTGTGTAGTTCAGCTCACACAGCCCGGCGTGGCCGGTACCGGCGTTGTTCCACGGGTTGGAACTTTCCGCGGCACCCGAATCCATCAGCTCAACGACTTCCAGCTTGAGGCCGGGGTCGAGCTCTTTGAGCAGTACGGCGAGGGTGGCACTCATGATGCCCGCACCTACCAGTACTACGTCGACTGCTTCGTTATGCGCCATTTAACGCGTCTCCAAAATCTGCAGCACCAAATTGACGGCATGGCTGCCAGGAGTGACGGGGCGGTTCACGTGATGCCCCAGGTTACCCATGGCCAGGATCGCCATGTCCGATTCTTCGCAATTTATCGCAAGCGGACGCTGCCGACCGGGCCTGATCTGCGTATGAACGCATTTAAGGGCACCTGTGGCAATTCGACTTATGGTCAAGCTCGTCCGATCGTGCAACCAAATCCGTAGCGGACAGGCTTCAAGCTCCGGTTTTTGAGGAGTACTCGGTCCTGTGTGGTGGGGCTGTTCCAGACGCTGATGGTGCTTGTACAAACGCAAAACTATTCATTTGCTCGCCACACTCTTGTGAAGTTGTGAAAACCCGTTTTTTTCACGCTCTTTTGAAGACGTGAACCTCAAAAAAGGGCTGCCCCAGCCTGGCACCTGGCCCGAAATCACTGCCGGCAAGCGGCAAAACGGGCAAACAACTCAAGTGGCCGAGCGCATGGCAGCTCTGGCAGATTCGGGTAAAGACGATGGTTTGCAGAGAAAACAGCAAGCTCGCCAGCTTCACTCGATCTGTGTGGGCGGCTCTCTGTGGGCGGTGCGGGGAGCTAATACCAGTGCATTAGCGATGCTGCGAGGCCCGATCAGGAGACGTCCTTATAATCGGGGGGAGATTGTAGCGAAGAAATGCGCGCAAATGGGCGTGTTTAATGACTTTTATTAGCAGTCTGGTCAGGAGGCCAACACATGCCGTTGCTGTGGCTGCGAAACCCGTGGGTTGATGCGGGCGCTGGCCGGCAGCGGGCGGTGCATCCAGCTCAGGCGAGTCTCTTCGACTTCGACCCAGCCTTCGCCGACGGGCGGCAGGCTGCACTGCTTGAAGGCCTGGCAGCAGCCTTGGGCGTCGAGCAGGGCGAAATGGCGAAGATGGTCGTGGGAAAAGAACAATGATTTGAGAAGGCGCATTATTTTGTACCCGGTTCGTTACATGCTGCGAAGATTGGCAGTCTGGCATGACAGTGGGGTGACGGTTCTGTGTGAAAATTGTAATTTCGCTGACAGTTCAGGCGCCGTTCAGGAATTCTGGTGAGTGGCGAGCGCTCACCGTTATACTGGCGCCCTGTTTGCATCTAGTCCTGGAGAAATGAGTATGTTGCAACGCCTGTTGTTCGGTTTGATCACTGTGACCAGTTTGACCCTGGTTGGCTGCGCCCACAGCCCGCAACAACTCAGCCCGCAACCGAAAATCACCACCCAGCTGGCGCCTGTCGGCCATGGCCAGCCGGTGTCGGTGCGTGTGGTTGATGGGCGTCCGTCGCCGACCCTCGGCACCCGTGGCGGCCTGTACCCGGAAACCAGTGCCATCACGGTGACCGGTGCGGACGTGCTGCCCAAGCTGCAAGCCCAGGCCGAAGCGGCCGTGCGCCTGTTGGGCTTCACCCCGTCCAACTCGCCCGGTGCTCCACAACTGACCATTACCCTGGCCGAGCTGAAGTATCAGTCGCCCAAGGAAGGCCTGTACGTGACTGAAGCCACCATCGGCGCGACCTTCAAGTCCGACGTGACTGCCGGCACCCGTCGCTACAGTGGCCGTTACGGTGCCTCCCTGGACCAGCGCTTCGGCATGGCGCCGAATCAGGAAACCAACACCAAGCTGGTCAGCGATGTGTTGAGCGATGCCCTGACGCGTCTGTTCAAGGACCCGAGTATCGGTTCGCTGCTCAGCTCGCAATAACTGTCAGGCGGGCGCGGAGCGCCCCAGTCGGCATTCCTTTGCGGCGCGTGGGAACGATCAACCGGGCTCAGCGATGAGCCCGGTTTTTTTACGCCTGCGGTTTTCATGCCGCCGTTTCGACATAAAAGTCCAGCACACTCACCCCAGTCAGTAAATCCAGCTCCGGCAGGTCGGCATGCTGATGCCCGCCGAGGGCGCAATACACCAGCCAGTGGCGGTCCTGCACATTGAACGCGAGGCCGCCTACCAGCGCCTCTTGTTCGTCGCTTGGGGCAATCAAATACAGTCGATCCTGGTTCTGCGCGTGCAACATGACAAGCTCCCGGGCTTTCGAAGGGCAACAGAGTGGCTTGTTAAGGTGACGTTCAGGTGACGCTGTAAATTACTGGATACATTAGCCGTCAATGGGGAAGGAGTAATAACGCGCAGGCGGCGCATATCATTCAGGTTTGTATCTGAACTGATACCAAGACACTGAAACATCGAGGTTTGCGATGTCGCTGACCGCACTACTGCTCAATTCCCTTGCCCTGTTGCTGGCCTGCCCGGCGGCTTGGTTGCTGTTTATCACGCGCCTGCGGGAACAGCGCGCGATAGCCAGGCTTGCCGCGCAAAGCGAGCTGCGTGCCATTGATCAACCGATGCTGTTTCTTGATGTGCTGACCCAGCGTACCCATCGCCTGTTCTACCGGCTGGGGTTTGCCTGTCTGGGGCTGGCATTGCTGGTGTCCTTGTTCAGTACCCGATTGTAAGAGCACCCTGAAACAAATGTGGGAGCGGGCTTGCTCGCGAAAGCGCGGTGTCAGTCAATAGATGATTGGCTGATCCACCGCCTTCGCGAGCAAGCCCGCTCCCACATTAGGTTTGCGCGGTTGCGGGTACCGGGCTACAGGGCAATCCCGGCCCTGACCCGGTACTGATTCCTCACTGGCGTCGCGTATTGCAGCACCAGATACGGCCGATGCTCGGCCGGGCACGCATTCAAGCGCCGCTCCCACTCGGCTTTCGCCTTGGCCAACTCATCTGCCGGGAATACCTCGGCTGCGGTCGGCACCTGCAATTGCGGGTCGGCATCGCTCCATTGGGCGTACGCCAGGTAATGCACCGGGAACAACCGATAACCGCCCAGGATCTGCCGGTCCATCTCGATCGCCAGCAGCTTGGTGTCTTCGAAGGCCTGGGTGATCGGTGGCGCGAAGTTGACGTGTACCCGGCCCTTGTAGCCGGTGATACCCAGGGCAATGCTCACGTCATCTTCCCCCGGCGCCTTGCTGTAGGTGCCGGTGGTGGCGCGGATGTATAGCTCGCGGGCCTTGGCTGCGTCGCACGGGTCGTATTCGTAGCTGATGGACACCGGCGTCAGGTTCAGTGACTGAATGACCTCGGCGAACGGCTCGTCCTTGCGGCTCATGTGGAACATCTTGAGGATCGCCGACTCGGTGCGATCATCCCCATCCTTGGCGCGGCCTTCGGCCTGGGCGATCCAGATCGACTGGCAGTCGTTGCGAATCGAATGGTTGATGTACGCCGACAACAACTGATAAGCCGCCATCTTCTCTTTGCGCCCGGTAATCGAGCGGTGCACGATGAAACTCTTGTTCAGGCGCATCAGGTCGCTGACAAACGGCTTTTGCAGCAGGTTGTCGCCGATGGCGATGCGTGGCGTGGGCAGGCCGGCGTGGTACACGGCGTAGTTGACGAAGGCCGGGTCCATCACGATGTCGCGGTGGTTGGCCAGGAACAGGTAGGCGCTGCCAGACTTGAACTGCTCGACGCCGGTATAAGTTACGCCGTCGGTCGCTCGCTCTATAGTGTGGTCGACGTAAAATTCGACTTTGTCCTGCAGCGTGGCCACGGTGGTGACGCCGGCGAACTCACGGCGCAGTTTATGGGCGATCATCGGCTTGAGCAGCCAGCCGAAGGCGCCGGCAAAGCGCGGGAAGCGAAAGTGGGTCAGGATGTCCAGAAAGGCCTTGTCACTGAACAGTCGGGCCAGCACTGCCGGGACTTCGCTGTCGTTGTAAGGTCGGATGGTATCGAATTCGCCCATCATGCTCTCTTGTTAGAAACGGCTAGGGTAAGTAAAGGGTTGGAACAATAAATATCAGGGCGTGGTCCGGGCAATTGGCCGGGACGAAAAATAGCCCTGTAAATAGACCGGCGATTATACGCACAAGTCACCTTGGAGACCGCGATGGAAGAGGAGTCGTACGAATGTCCTTATTGTGGCGAGGTAGTCACGGCGTTACTGGACCTGTCGGCAGGCGATCAGGAATATATAGAAGATTGCCCGGTGTGCTGCCGGCCCATCGTTTTCGAACTGCAGGTGCATGGCGACGAATGGATGCTCAACGTGCGCAGCGAGAACGAATAAAGGTACGCCCATGCAGCGAATCTACGAGCCGGAAAACCTGATGGAAGGCGAGCTGCTGCAAGGCATGCTCGAAAGCGAGGGCATCACCGCGCATCTGGTAGGACGCGATTTGCTCGGTGGCACGGGCGAATTACCGATCTATGGTCTCCTGGCCTTGGCGGTGGAGAACGACCAGGCCGCTTATGCCCGCGAGCTGATTACCGCCTACAACGGTGCGCAACCGTTGCCCGGTGATGAACCCGACAGCTTCCCCGACGTGTTGGTCTGTTAGGCTGTCGGCCAGTTTCTCCAAGAGTCGTGTTGCCCCATGTGTGGACGTTATGCCCTGTTTCGCTGGAACCCCGCGTTTGCTGCCTTGCCGGGCTTTCCGGCCGACCAGCAGGCCCAGTGGAACATTTCTCCGAATGATTCGGTGCTGATCCAGCGCCTGAGCGACGGCCAGCACACCCTGGCGCGGGCGCGCTGGGGCCTGACGCCGCCCTGGCTGACCGATCTCTCGCGCACCCCGGCCCATGCCCGGGCGGAAACCCTGGCAGAGCAACCGATGTTTCGCGAAGCCTTTCGCCAGCGCCGCTGCCTGTTGCCGGCCAATGGGTTCTACGAATGGCGCGGCACCCAGCGCAAGCGCCCGTACTGGCTGACGCCGGGGGAGGGCAGCACGCTGTTCTTTGCGGCGATCTGGGAAGCGTATCCGGTGCAGGAACAGGTGTGGCTGAGTACGGCGGTGGTGACCCAGGCGGCGCAGAGCCAGCGCCGGCCGCTGATCCTGGATGCGGCGGGGCAGGCAGCCTGGCTGAACCCCGAGACGCCGTTGCACACCTTGCAGGCTTTGTTGGCCAGTGAACCCACCGCGTTGCGCGAGCGGGTGTTGGCCAATATGGTCAACGACCCGAAGCTGAATGGACCGGAGTGCCTGACTCCGGGTTGAGTTAGATGTTGAATCAGCTGGCCTCTTCGCGAGCAAGCCCGCTCCCACATTTGATTGCATTCCACAGGTGAAAATCGGTCGAATGTGGGAGCGGGCTTGCTCGCGAAGGCGGCCTGAAGGGCGCCGCCAGCTAAACCTTGAACTGATTGATCAACCGCCGCTGCTGCTCCGCCAGCTTGGTCAGGTCCGCGCTGGCCGCGCTCGACTCATCCGCCCCACCAGCGACTTCATTGGCCACCTGCCCGATATTGATCACGTTACGGTTAATGTCCTCGGCCACCGCGCTCTGTTCCTCGGCGGCGCTGGCGATCTGGGTGTTCATGTCGTTGATCACCGACACCGCCTGGGTAATGGTCTCCAGCGCCTGAGCCGCCTTGGCCGCGTGTTGCACGCTTTCATCGGTACGGTTCTGGCTGTCTTCCATCACCCGCACCACGTCGCGGGTGCCTTGCTGCAGTTGCTGGATCATGGTCTGGATTTCTTCAGTGGCCTTTTGAGTCTTCTGCGCGAGATTGCGCACCTCGTCGGCCACCACCGCAAACCCGCGTCCCTGTTCTCCGGCCCGTGCGGCTTCGATCGCTGCGTTGAGCGCCAGCAGGTTGGTCTGCTCGGCAATTCCGCGAATCGCTGTAAGGATGGCATTGATGTTTTCGCTGTCCTTGGCCAGCGCCTGCACCACACCGACCGCCTTGCCGATTTCCTCGGCGAGGGCACCGATGGAGGTGGAGGTGTCGCGCACAATCTGCATGCCCTGGCTCGCCGCTTGATCAGCGTGGCTGGCGGCTTGTGCGGCCTGGGTGGCGTTGCGTGCCACGTCCTGGGCGGTCGCGGTCATCTCGTGCACGGCGGTGGCCACCTGGTCGATCTCGACCATTTGCTTGTGCACGCCCTGGTTGGTGCGAATCGCGATGTCGGCGGTGTGCTCCGACGAGTCGCTGACCTTCTGCACCGAACTCACCACCTGGGTAATCATCCCCTGCAACTTGGCCAGGAACGTGTTGAAGCCGCTGGCAATCGCCCCCAGTTCGTCGGCGCGATCACTGGTCAGGCGTCGCGTCAGGTCACCTTCGCCCTGGGCGATGTCATTGAGCATCGCCACCATTTGCTTGAGCGGCCGGGCAATCCCGTGACCCACCAGCCAGATCACCAGCAAGCCAATGCCGGCGATCAGCAGCCCGGCCACGGCCATGCCGAAAATATCGGTTTTGCGCTGGGCGTCGAGGTCGTGTTGCATCGCCTGCAAGTCCGCCATCACCGCGCTCAAGGGCAGTTGCAGCAACAGGGTCCAGCGGGCATCGGTCTGGCCGATGTTGAACGGCAGGAACAACTCGATATGCCCGTGTTCCTTATCCACGTCGTAACGCACTTCGCCGATCTTTAACTGGCCGAGGTTGGACAGCTCGTTGCTGTCGAGCAGGTCGCTGGCTTTTTCCCCCAGCTTGCTGGCGTCCTTGGTATAGGCCACCAGGCGGCCGTTGCTGGAGATCAGCGCCAGTTCACCGGCGCCGTTGTACAAATTCTGATCAGCCTTGGTGAGCATTTCCTGGATGAAGTTCACCGACAGGTCGGCGCCGACGATGCCCTGGAAGGTGCCGTCGATCATGATCGGTTCGATAAACGAAGCAAGCATCACCATTGCGTTGCCCACCTTGTAAGGGGCCGGGTCGATGGCGCAGGGCTTTTTGCTTTCCTTGGAGCACAGGTAGTACTCACTGGCGCGCACACCCGTGGACAGGATGGTCTGGTCCGCCACGTCGGCGAGTTTATCCAGGCCCAGGCTGCCGTCGGCATTACGGAACCACCACGGCAGGAAGCGCCCGTTGGTTTCGATACCCACCACCGGGCTGTTCACGTAGGCGGCGTCGTTGTGGTCGATGGCGTTGGCTTCCCAACCAATATAGGCGCCGAGAATCTTCGGGTTACGCACCACGGTTTCGTGGATCAGGTTGATCAGTTGTTCGCGGGAAACGGTCAGTTGCGGGTTGCCGTTGGCGTCCTTCATGCCCATCAGGGCGTTGACGGTGGCCAGGCCCTTGGCCGTCACCAGCGGTGCTTCGAGTTCGCGCTGGATCAGCGTCGCCTGGGTGTGTGCCAGCGCCGTCAGGCGTTGTTCGATGATCTGTTCGAATTGCCCTTGGGTGCGTTCCTGCACCATCTCCTGGGTGCGCGCGCCGGCGAACAAGGCGTACAGCACCAGCACCGCCACCACGCTCAGGACAATGGCCCCGGCCAGGGCTGCGACAGAAAATTGAATCGACTTGAACTTCATGACGGCTCCGAGCGCGGGGTGAGATTAGCTGCTTGTTTGTATCGGCCGCGGGCGGGGGAGACATGAGGGCGACACCCTCGAAATGACTGTGCCGGATCGGCGAATGTCGCAAATGGAATGATTGCCAGCGTTTATGAATTTTTTGCGGCAGTGTGGGATGTATCTGAAAATAGACGGCTACACGTCTGTTGTATCTGGCGTCGATACAATTGGCCGACTACGATACGCGCCATGTTTTCAGGGAGCAGGTTGATGAAAAAGACAGTAGCGGTATGTGCATTGGGCGCGGCGGTATTGCTCGCCGGTTGCCAGTCGGTCAACACCACCAGCGGCGGTGCCGTGGGCGTTGAGCGCAAGCAGTACATGTTCAGCATGTTGTCGAGCCAGGAAGTCGACCAGATGTATGCGCAGTCGTACCAGCAGACCCTGGGTGAAGCCAGCGGCAAAGGCCTGGTGGACAAGACCAGTGCCAACGCCAAGCGGGTGCAGGCGATCGCCAACCGCTTGATCGCCCAGGCGCCCACTTTCCGCCCGGACGCGGCGCAGTGGAAGTGGGAAGTGAACCTGATCAAAAGTGACGAGATGAACGCCAACTGCGGGCCAGGCGGCAAGATCTTTGTCTACAGCGCGTTGATCGACAATCTCAAACTGACCGACGACGAACTCGCCGCCGTGATGGGCCATGAAATTGCCCACGCCTTGCGTGAACACGGCCGCGAAGCCATGTCCAAGGCCTACGGTATCGAAATGGCGAAGCAGGGGGCCGGTGCCTTGTTCGGCCTGGGTCAGGACAGCCTGGCGCTGGCCGATACCGTGGCCAACTACGGCATGACCTTGCCCAACAGCCGCAGCAACGAAAACGAAGCGGACCTGATTGGCCTGGAGTTGTCGGCGCGTGCCGGTTACAACCCGAACGCGGCGATCACCCTGTGGAACAAAATGGCCAAGGCCTCGGAAGGTTCGCCACCTGAGTTCATGAGCACTCACCCGGCCTCCGACAGCCGGATCGCCTCGTTGCAGGCGGCGATTCCGAAGGTGATGCCGTTGTATCAGCAGGCCAAAAAGTCCTGATTTATAAGACTGAAATGCAAATCTGAATGTGGGAGCCCGGCTTGTGTGGGAGCCGGGCTTGCCCGCGATGCAGGCACCTCGGTGTGTCAGTTGCACCGAGGTGATGCTATCGCAGGCAAGCCAGCGCCCACCAAAGCTCAGCCCCCCTATCGGGTTGCGTTTAGATCCAGCCGCTGCTCTGCATGGCCTTGTACACCGCAACAATGGCCAGGATGAAAAACGCCGTAGCCGCCAGTCGACGAATCAGCGTCAGCGGCAATTTATCCGCTGCAAAATTCCCCGCCAGCACCACGGGTACGTTGGCAATCAACATGCCCAGGGTCGTGCCGATAATCACCAGCCACAGTTCCGGGTATTGCGCCGCGAGCATCACGGTAGCGATCTGGGTCTTGTCGCCGATTTCCGCGAGGAAGAACGCGATCAGGGTGGTCAGGAAGGGCCCGAACTTGCGTGCAGTACTGGTTTCGTCATCGTCGAGTTTGTCGGGTACCAGGGTCCAGAGCGCCGTGGCACAGAAACTCGCCGCGAGGATCCAGTGCAACACCGCATCCGAGAAGAAACTCCCGAACCAGGCCCCCACGGCACCGGCGGCCGCATGGTTGGCGAGGGTCGCGGCAATGATGCCGGCGATGATCGGCCAGGGTTTGCGAAAGCGTGCAGCGAGAACGAGTGCGAGCAGTTGCGTCTTGTCGCCAATTTCGGCCAAGGCAACGATTGCGGTAGGGACGAGCAGAGAATCCAGCATCAGGTAGGTTCCAGGGGCGGGTCGACACGGCTATGACACGTACAGCCTTCCCGCCCCGGGTAAGGTGTTCGTGTCATAGGTCTTGTCAAACCCCGGTCCGTCTGTGCGGACTCCTGGGTCGCATACGCCATGGCCTGTTGACCAAGTATGTTGACGTATGCCGGACGAGCGTGGCGCTCGTGGGAGACTACTCCCCTAGGACGGAGCGGATTCTGCCTAGGCAAAATCCATTCGGCAAGCCTTCTTTCGGAAAAAGATTTCAGCCACGCTTGGCACGGTAAACGCGGAAACCCTGGCCTTCTGCCTTGATTGCGCACACGCCAAGATGCTCTTCAATCAGCGGCTGATACTTCAGGAAGCTGTTTGCAACCAAGCGCAGTTCACCGCCTTTTGCCAGATGTTTGGCCGCTTTTCGCAGCAAGTTCTCTGTGGCGAAATAATCGGTGTGCACCCCGACATGAAACGGTGGGTTGCTCAGAATCGTGTTCAGATTCATCGGCGCTGCGTCGATGCCATCACCGGTCAACACCTCGGCTTCCAGACCGTTGGCCGCCAAGGTCAGGCGACTGCTGGCGGCGGCAAAGGCATCCACGTCGAGCATCGTCACCGTGTTATGCGGGTAGCGACGTTTCACGGCGGCTCCAAGCACGCCCGCCCCACAACCGAAATCCAGCAAGTGACCGCTTGGCAACTTGTCCAGATGCTCCAGCAGCAGCGCAGTACCGCGATCCAGGCGACCGTGACTGAACACGCCCGGCAAGCTCACCACCTTGAGTGGCCCTTCAGCCAGCGGCACCTCGAACACCTGCGCCAGGCTTTCCAGCTCGACTGGCGCGGGGGCGTTGGCCACCGTGACCAGCCACAGCTGGCAGTGCCGCGCATTGTCGAGCTTGCGCGGTTTACCGAACGGGTTCAGTTGCTTGGCCGCGCTTTCGATACCGCCTTTTTTTTCTCCAACCAGGTACAACTCCTTGCCGGGCAAACGCGCCGCCACGGCATTGAGCAGGTAGTCGGTGAGGTCCTTGGACTTGGGCAGGAACACCACCGCCGTGTCGAACGAACGCTCGGGCACGTTCACGCCGAACTGGCTGCGCTCGGCAAAACGCGCGTCCAGTGCGGCCTGGTCGCCGGCATGCCAGCTCCAGCCATGGGCATTGGGCAGGCGGCCCAGCAGGTCGTCGGCGGGCAAGCCCACCAGCAGCACGTCGCCCTGAAAAAGTTCGGCCTGGCGAAGCAGTACTTCACTGCGCGGATCCATGGTCTGCTCCTTGAAAAGGGGCGCAGTTTATCAACTGACGACCCGCAGCGGGGCGCCGCTGAAAAAGCCTTGGGCGTTTTCGATCAATTGGCCGACGATCCGCTGCCGCGCTTCGCGGCTGCCCCACGCATTGTGGGGCGTGACGATCAGGCGCGGTATGTCGCCGGCCAACAATGGGTTGCCGTTGACCGGGGGTTCCACACTCAACACATCGGTCGCCGCGCCGCCCAGATGACCGCTGCGCAGGGCATCGGCCAAGGCTTGTTCATTGATCAGACCACCGCGGGCCGTGTTGACGATGAAGGCGCCGGGCTTGAGCAAGGCCAGTTCACGGGCACCGATAAAGTCGCGGGTGTGCTCGTTGAGCGGGCAGTGCAGGGTCAGCGCGTCGACCTGCGCCAGCAACTCGTCCAGCGGCACGCGATCGGCACGGGCCGGACGGCCTGGAATCGCACCCAGGATCACGCGCATACCAAAGGCTTCAGCCAGGCGCGCAACGGCACCGCCCAATTCGCCATGGCCCAGCAGCCCGAGGGTTTTGCCTTCCAGCTCGACGATCGGATGGTCCAGCAGGCAGAACTGCTTGGCTTTTTGCCAGAGCCCCGCCTGCACATCCCGCTGATAGTCGTTCAGGCGCGTCACAAGATTGAGCAGCAGCATGATCGTATGCTGCGCCACCGACGGCGTGCCGTAACCCTGGCAATTGCTCACGGTAACGCCGTGGGCGCGGGCGGCGACCAGGTCGACGTTGTTGGTGCCGGTGGCGGTCACCAGGATCAGCTTCAGCTCGGGGCAGGCCGCCAGGGTCTCGGCATTCAGCGCGATCTTGTTGCTGATGGCCACCTGCGCGCCTTGCAGGCGTTCGACAATGTTTTCGGGTGTGGTCTGCTGGTGCAGGCTCAGCTCGCTGAAGAGTGCCCGCAACCCGCTGAGGTCCAGGTCCCCGAGGTCCAGGGAGGGGTGATCAAGGAAGACGGCGCGGCGATTGTTCATTATCAACTGTACCTTTTGCGACGAGGTTCGAAGGCGTAATCTGCCGAGCCTATCAGATGAAATAATCAGTTACTTCCTGGAGTCTGCATGTACCTCACCGAGTTCTTGACCGTGGCACTGATTCACCTGTTGGCGGTGGCCAGCCCTGGCCCGGACTTTGCCGTGGTGGTGCGTGAAAGCGTGACCCATGACCGGCGCGCCGGCACCTGGACGGCGTTGGGCGTCGGCTCGGCGATTTTCCTGCACGTGGGGTATTCACTGCTGGGCATCGGCTTGATCGTGTCCCAGTCCATCGTGCTGTTCAACGCATTGAAATGGGCGGCCGCGGCCTACCTGCTGTACATCGGCTTCAAGGCCCTGCGCGCCCAGCCGGCCAAGCCTGCCAGCGAAGAAGACCTGCACCTGGAAGTGGGCGAGCGCACCGCCCGTGGCGCGTTCACCTCGGGTTTTGTGACCAACGGCTTGAACCCCAAGGCCACGCTGTTCTTCCTGTCGCTGTTCACTGTGGTGATCAATCCCCACACGCCGCTGGCGATCCAGGCCGGTTACGGCGTGTACCTGGCCGTGGCCACCGCGATCTGGTTCTGCCTGGTGGCCATGCTGTTCAGCCAGCAGCGGGTACGTGCCGGTTTTGCACGCATGGGCCACTGGTTCGACCGCACCATGGGCGCGGTGTTGATTGCCATTGGTGTGAAGCTGGCGTTTACCAGCATGAAATAAGCTGGATGCTGGCGCAAAGCTAGCATTCATTGGGCTCTGCAAATCATTCCTTTGGCTGATTTGGCTGAAACATAAGCGCTCTACAGTGCAGATGTTTCAGCCAAGACCGTGCAGTCAGATAAGGGATTCGTATGTTGCAGACTCGTGTTATCCCGCCCGCCGAAGGCGCCTACCAATACCCGTTGTTGATCAAACGCCTGTTGATGTCCGGGACACGCTATGAGAAGACCCGGGAAATCGTCTACCGCGACCAGTTGCGTTACACCTATCCGACCCTGATCGAGCGCGTCGCCCGCCTGGCCAATGTGCTGACCGAGGCGGGCGTCAAGGCTGGCGACACCGTGGCCGTGATGGACTGGGACAGCCACCGCTACCTGGAATGCATGTTTGCTATCCCGATGATTGGCGCGGTGATCCACACCATCAACGTGCGCCTGTCGCCGGAGCAGATTCTGTACACCATGAACCACGCCGCGGACCGTTTTGTGCTGGTCAACAGCGAGTTCGTGGGCCTTTACCAAGCTATCGCCGGCCACCTCACCACCGTCGACAAAACCCTGCTGCTCACCGATGGCGCGGACAAAACCGCCGAGCTGCCCAACCTCGTAGGCGAGTATGAAACGCTGCTGGCAGCAGCAAGCCCGCGCTACGATTTCCAGGATTTCGACGAAAACTCCGTCGCCACCACCTTCTACACCACCGGCACCACGGGCAATCCCAAAGGAGTGTATTTCACCCACCGCCAATTGGTGCTGCACACCATGGGCGTGGCGACCATCATGGGCAGCGTCGACAGCGTGCGCCTTCTGGGCACCAACGACGTCTACATGCCGATCACCCCGATGTTCCATGTGCACGCCTGGGGCTTGCCCTATGTGGCGACCATGCTCGGCCTGAAGCAGGTTTATCCCGGCCGCTACGACCCCGAATACCTGGTGGAGCTGTGGCGCAAAGAGAAGGTCACGTTCTCCCATTGTGTGCCGACCATCCTGCAAATGGTGCTCAACGCCAAGGCCGGCCAGGGCGTGGACTTCGGCGGCTGGAAAATCGTCATCGGCGGCAGCGCCCTCAATCGTTCGCTGTATGAAGCGTCGAAGGCTCGCGGGATTCAGCTGACGGCGGCGTACGGCATGTCCGAGACCGGGCCGCTGGTGTCCTGCGCCCACCTCAATGAAGAATTGATGGCCGGCACCGAAGACGAACGCACCACCTACCGCATCAAGGCCGGCGTGCCCGGGCCATTGGTGGAGGCGGCGATCATCGACGGCGACGGCAACTTCCTGCCTGCCGACGGCGAATCCCAGGGCGAACTGGTGCTGCGGGCGCCATGGCTCAGCGAAGGCTATTTCAACGAGCCGGAGAAGGGCGCCGAGCTGTGGGCCGGCGGCTGGATGCACACCGGCGACGTGGCCACCCTCGACGCCTTCGGCGTGATCGATATTCGCGACCGCATCAAGGACGTGATCAAGACCGGCGGCGAGTGGATTTCCTCCCTGGCGCTGGAAGACTTGGTCAGCCGCCACCCGGCGGTACGTGAAGTAGCGGTGGTGGGGATTGCCGACCCGCAGTGGGGCGAACGCCCGTTTGCGTTGCTGGTGGTGCGTGATGGCCATGTGATAGGGGCCAAGGAGCTCAAGGAGCATCTCAAGCCATTCGTGGAGTTGGGCCACTTGAGCAAGTGGGCGATTCCAAGCCAGATCGCCGTTGTTACGGAAATTCCCAAGACCAGTGTCGGCAAGCTCGACAAAAAACGTATCCGTATCGACATCATCGAATGGCAGGCCAACAACAGCACCTTCCTCTCCACCCTCTGACGCTGCTTGCCGTGCCCTCGCGGGCACGGCAGCGCTCTAGTCCAAGCCTTCACTTGTGATTTGCCAATTTTCAGCCATCCTTCTCGCGCTGGTCTTCGCCAGCATGGCGAAAGGGTTGTGGCAGACGGGTTGGTGATGCAAATCACACTTTAGAGGGATCAAGCGCTACCCCCTGCTGGCTATAGTCCATCCCAGAGTTTTTCAAGGTGCGGTGCTGTGAACCTGGCGGGTTCATCTGTTCGCCCGGCATTGGAATCGTTGTATTCCGGCCGTTACAAGCCCTTAGAAACGACTCACTGCCATAACAATAATGCACATGGAGTAGCGTCGATGATCTCAGCACACCAGTTCTGGCGCCGGGCAAGACTGCCCTTGGCCGTCAGCCTCGCCTCTACGCTCGCCGGGCCTGCATTCGGCGTCAGTTTCAACATCGGTGAAATCGAAGGCAGCTTCGACTCGTCCCTGTCGGTCGGGGCCAGTTGGTCGACCGCAGGTCGCAATAAAGACCTGATCGGTGCCAACAACGGTGGCAGGGGGTTGTCGCAAACCTCGGATGACGGTCACCTGAACTTCGACAAAGGTGATTCCTTCTCGAAGATCTTCAAAGGCATTCATGACCTTGAGTTGAAATACGGCGACACCGGCGTGTTTGTCCGGGGCAAGTACTGGTATGACTTCGCGCTGCAAAACGAAGACCTGGATTTCAAGAACGTCAGTAACGACCATCGCCCAACCGGCGCGCGGTCTTCCGGCGGGCAGATTCTCGATGCCTTCATCTACCACAACTACTCGATTGCCGATGAGCCGGGTTCCGTGCGTCTGGGCAAGCAGGTAGTGAGTTGGGGCGAAAGCACCTTTATTGGTGGCGGGATCAACGCCATCAACCCGATTGACGTGTCCGCGTTCCGTCGTCCGGGGGCCGAGATCAAGGAAGGCCTGATTCCGGTCAACATGTTCTACCTGTCGCAAACCTTGACCGATAACTTGTCGGCTGAGGGCTTCTATCAGATTGGTTGGGACAAGACCGTTACCGATAACTGCGGCACGTTCTTCTCGCAGCCGGACATCGTTACGACGGGCTGTAACGACAACTTGCGGGTACTGAACAAGCGCTCGACGATCAACCCGGCCGCTATACCGACCTTGAATGGCTTGGGCGTGGACATCAACGACGAAGGTGTTTTGGTGCGCCGCGGTCCGAACCGTAACGCCCGCGACGGCGGGCAGTACGGTTTCGCGATGCATTACAACTTTGAGCCGCTGGACACCGAGTTCGGTGCCTACTACATGAACTATCACAGCCGTGCGCCGATTTTCAGTGCCACCGGCGCCTCTCAGTCGGTCTACAACAGGGCGCCCTTTTTGGGGACGGCTGCTCCGTTGGTCGTGGCGGGTAACTCGCAATACTTCATGGAGTATCCCGAAGACATCCATCTCTTTGGTTTGAGCTTCTCTACCACATTGCCTACGGGGACGGCCTGGAGCGGCGAGGTCAGCTATCGGCCGAACGCACCTGTGCAGTTGAACTCTACAGACATCCTGTATGCCGGCGTGGTGCCTTTGGGCGGCCCGGTGTTGGGCAACGCCTCGCTGTTGAAAGGGGTGCCGGGGCAGGACCTGCATGGTTACAACCGCAAGGAGATCACCCAACTCCAAACCACCTTCACCCACTTCTTTGACCAGGTCATGGGCGCCAGCCGCCTGACGCTGGTGGGCGAAGTCGGCATGACCTATGTCGGTGGCTTGGAGAGCAAATCCAAAGTGCGTTACGGACGTGATCCGGTGTTCGGCCCAGGCACTCTGCCTAACGGCGCATGCCCTGCGCTCAACAACTCCACCGCCCAAGGCGCCGGCCTGCCTAACGCCAATGGCCTGAATACCAACTGCAACAATGACGGCTTCACCACCGCGACTTCCTGGGGCTACCGCGGCCGGGCGATCTGGGAATACCCGGACGTGTTTGCCGGTGTAAACCTCAAACCTAACGTGGCCTGGTCGCACGACGTCAAAGGCTACTCGCCTGGCCCTGGCGGCAACTTCGAAGAGGGCCGCAAGGCGGTCAGCCTCGGCCTGGATGCTGAATACCAGAACACCTACACCGCAAGCCTGAACTACACCAACTTCTTCGGTGGCGACTTCAGCACCGTGGATGATCGCGACTTTATCGCCTTAAGCGTCGGCGTGAACTTCTAAGCACACTCTCTTTAAGCAGTATGTTTTAAGGAAGAACCAGAACATGAAAATAACTAAAAATCTGTTGCAGGTGGGTGTGCTGGGGCTGTCGATCATGGCGGGTAGCGTCATGGCGGCAGTCTCGGCCGATGAAGCCGCCAAGCTCGGCACGACCCTGACCCCGATGGGCGCTGAAATGGCCGGCAACGCGGCCGGTACCATCCCTAAATGGTCGCCACTGCCCACCAACGCCGGCGCCGTGGATGCCCGTGGCTTCCTGGCCAACCCGTACGCCAGCGAACAACCGCTGTTCACCATCACCGCGCAGAACGTCGAGCAGTACAAGGACAAGCTGGCGCCGGGGCAGTACGCGATGTTCAAGCGCTACCCGGACACCTTCAAGATGCCGGTCTACACCACCCATCGCGGCGCCACGGTGCCGGCTGATGTGTTCGCCGCCATCAAGAAGAACGCCACCAGCACCAACCTGGTGTCCGGCGGCAACGGCCTGGAAAACTTCGAAACCGCCGTGCCATTCCCGATTCCGAAAAGCGGCGTTGAAGTGATCTGGAACCACATCACCCGCTATCGCGGTGGCAGCGTGACCCGCCTGGTGACCCAGGCCACGCCGCAGACCAACGGCTCGTTCAGCCTGGTGTACTTCCGCGACCAGTTCGTGTTCCGCGACAAGATGAAGGATTACGACCCGAAAAATCCGGGCAACATCCTGTTCTACTTCAAGCAGCAAGTGACCGCGCCGGCACGTCTGGCCGGTGGTGTGCTTCTGGTGCACGAAACCCTCGACCAGGTGAAAGAACCACGTTCGGCGTGGGTCTACAATGCCGGCCAGCGCCGTGTGCGCCGGGCACCGCAAGTGTCCTATGACGGCCCGGGTACCGCCGCTGACGGCCTGCGTACCTCCGACAACCTCGACATGTTCAACGGTGCACCGGACCGCTACGACTGGAAACTGGAAGGCAAGAAAGAGCTCTACATCGCCGAAAACAGCTACAAACTCGACGATCCGAAGCTCAAGTATGTCGACATCATCAAGGCCGGCCACATCAACCAGGACCTGGCGCGCTACGAGCTGCGCCGTGTGTGGCATGTGGTTGCAACCCTGAAGGAAGGCCAGCGCCACATCTACGCCAAGCGTGATTTCTTCATCGACGAAGACACCTGGCAAGCTGCGGTCATCGACCACTACGACGGTCGTGGCCAATTGTGGCGCGTGGCGGAAGCCCATGCCGAGAACTACTACGACAAGCAAGTGCCGTGGTACGCCCTCGAAACCCTCTACGACCTGCAGTCCGGCCGCTACCTGGCACTGGGCATGAAGAACGAAGAGAAACAGGCCTATGACTTCGGCTTCACCGCCACCACCAGCGACTTCACCCCGGCGGCCCTGCGCCAGGATGGTGTTCGCTAACCCGCTGTAAACGAGGCCGCATCCTCGAAAAACGCCCCGACTGGTTCGGGGCTTTTTTTTGCGGGACCACTGTGGCGAGGGAGCTTGCTCCCGCTGGGCTGCGTAGCAGCCCCAAAAACGGGAGCGCTGCGCACTCCAGCGGGAGCAAGCTCCTTCGCCACAGAGTGTCGGTCGTTTCAGAAGAAGTCCGGATATTTTTTGTCGTAGTCTTTTTCAGACAATTGTTGCAAAGATCTACAAAGCTGCCGTTTTTACCGCTAGTCTGCGGACATCTGCAATGCCGACAACAGCCTTCTACAAGAGCCCGGCGATGACTGATCTGTCCCGAATTCAAGGGCCTGCCAGCGCGGTGATTCCGACCCTGGAAGGGCGCTTCTATCGACCCCCACTGCCTGACGGCTACGTGTTGCGACCGCGCCTGTGCGAACGGCTGAGTGAAGGATTGGCCGGGCGCTTATTGCTGGTGAGTGCGCCGGCCGGGTTCGGCAAGAGTTCGCTGGCGGTGGAGTTCTGCCAGAGCCTGCCGGCCCACTGGCAAAGCCTGTGGTTGGGGCTCAGCCCCCGGGACAACGACCCGGGACGTTTCCTTGAACGCCTGCTCGATGGCTTGCAGCAATACTTTCCGCAGTTGGGCGCCCAGTCCCTGGGCTTGCTGAAAATGCGCCAGCGTCATCAACCCTTCGCCTTTGAAGAATGGCTCGACGGCCTGCTGGATGAACTGACGGTGCACCTGTCGACCCAGGCGCCGCTGTTGCTGGTGCTGGATGACTACCATCTGGCCCAGGGCCCGGTGCTCGACCGCTGCCTGCAATTTTTCCTTAATCATCTGCCCGACGGCCTGCTGGTGCTGGTGACCAGCCGCCAGCGCCCCGACTGGCACCTGGCGCGCCTGCGCCTGTCCCGCCATTTGCTGGAGCTGCACGAGCAGGACCTGCGCCTGACTCACGCCGAATCCCTGGCCCTGCTGGATCGCCACAGCAGTTCATTACGCGGCGAAGCCCTGGATAACCTGATCCGGCGCAGCGAAGGCTGGGTGGCCGGCCTGCGTTTCTGGCTGCTGGCGGCCTCCGAAGCCGGCAGCGAAGGTACGCTGCCCCAGGGTTTGCACGGCGGGGAAGGGCTGATCCGCGATTACCTGCTTGAAGAAGTCATCGACTGCCTGCCCTCGGAAGTCCAGGCGTTCCTCTACGACACCGCGTCCCAGGAGCGCTTTTGCAGCGAACTGTGCGACGCCGTGCGCGAAGCCCACGACAGCAGCGAAATCCTGCGCTACCTGCAAGCCCACCAGGTATTCCTGGTGCCGCTGGACGAGCAGGGCCATTGGTACCGTTATCACCATCTGTTTTCCGACCTGCTGCGCACCCGGCGCGCGAGCAATGCTGTGTTGCCGGCCGCCAGTCTGCACCTGCGGGCCTGCCGTTGGTTCAATGCCCAGGGCTTGATCGATGAGGCGGTGGAGCAGGCGCTGCGTGCCGGCCACCTGGACGTGGCGGCAAACCTGGTGCAGAACCTCTCCGAAGAGCAACTGTTGGCGGAGCAGAACGTCGGCATGCTGCTGCGCTGGAAAATGGACTTGCCCGACAGTCTGTTGATGAGTACGCCACGTCTGATCGTGCTCTACAGCTGGGCATTGGGGTTGGCCTGCCAACTGGACGCAGCGCAAGAGTTGGCCAGCCATCTCAGCCGCTTTCTGCCGGCGCCATCGGCCACTGCGCAAAAATCGATGTTGGCCCAATGGCTGGCCCTCAGCGGCATCATCGCCCGGGGCCGTGGCGATCGCGAGTTGACCCAGTTGTATTGCAGCGAGGCCCTGGAAAGCCTGCCGCACAAACGGTATGGCCAGCGGTTGATGTGCCTGTCGACCCTGTCCAACCTGGCCATCGTCGACGCTGACCTGTGGCGCGCCCGGGGTTTGAATCGCGAGTCTCTGGAGCTGGCGCAGCGCGTCGGCAATCCGTTATTTGAAGCCCTGGCCCATTACGACCGCGCACGCGTACTGCAGGCCCGTGGCGAGATCCTGCGTTCCCTGGATGAAGTGCGCCAGGGCCTGCAACGTTTGCAAGGCCTGGCGCCGCAACGGCTGTACGCGGTCCGTGCGCGTTTGGCGCTGTACGAAGGCTACCTGCTGCTGATGCGCTGCCAGCCAGAAGCCGGGCTCGCTCGACTGCGCGCCGGGTTGACCGAGGCGCGAGCCTGCCGGGATATCAGCGTGTTGATCGGCCATTGCGTGATCGCCAGCTTCGAAGGCCGCCGGGGCGACTTCCCCACGGCCTTTGCCGAACTGGCCGAGGCCGAGCGCTTGATGCATATCTGGGACGTGCCGCCGATTTTCTATCTGGCGATGATTACCCTGGTCAAATGCGAACTGTGGCTGGCCCAGGGTCGCACCGATCTGGCCGATGCCTGGCTGACGCGGCTGGGGCAAACCTACAACGGTGAACAGGCCGCGGCCGCGCCGGAGTTTCACCCGCACCTGGCGCAACACATCGAGCTGCAACAGGCGGCGCTGGACGCGATCCGTCAGCAGCCGGCGGCCTCACTGCAACGGCTCGACGAGCTGGCGCGCCAGGCCCATAACAGCGGCCGGCAGATGATCAGCCTGATGGCGCTGACCCAGCAGGCGCAGTTACTGCTGGACGGCGGTCAGGAAGCGTTGGCCCGCCCGGTGTTTGCCCGCGCGCTGGAAGCGGCTGCCGGCGGCGCGATGCAGCCTTTCCAGCGCTTGCTGGAGCGTTATCCCGACTGGACGCGGGAGCAGCTGTCGCGGGATCCCCATGACCTGCTGAACCAAAGCCTGCTGGCACGCTTGCCGAATGTTGCGGTGGTGGAAGCCCCACACACCCTTGAAACCCTGAGCACCCGCGAGCTGGCAGTGCTGCACTTGATCGCCCAGGGTTGCTCGAACCAGGAAATCAGCAATCAGCTGTTTATCTCCCTGCACACCGTGAAAACCCACGCCAGCCATATCAACAGCAAGTTGGGAGTGGAGCGACGCACCCAGGCGGTGGCGCGCGCTCAGGAGATGGGGTTGTTAGGGTAGATTCGCGGGCGGGCATTCACTCGGTGATTTGTCGGCGGCCTGGCTGAGCAGCGCGGCGAACCGTTTGACGTTGTTTTGCTGCGCAATCACCAGGTCATCAATGGTCGGACCTGCGGGCGACTGCACCACCGTCCGGCACGTCAGCGGCGTGCGTTCGTCGGTGCCCGTCTGGCGAAGTCGCCATTTGGCGTCGAGCAGGGCGTACTGCCCGGGAATCGAGTCAAAGCGCTGCACTTCAATGCGCACCGCCAGGTTTTTCCGGTTGCTGGCGAGTTGATCCACCAGTGCGCTGCGCAGCTCATCCACCAGGCTGGCGGCCCACCATTGCGTCTCAAGAATCGCCACGCCGCTGTCGCCCTGGCGGATGACAATCTGCGGTCGGTCGACCTGGGGCGGGACCGTGATGCTTTCAATGCGGATCTCACCACCGGCGGCCAGTGACGCAGTGCTGCGATGCACCGGCGTCAGGGTGTGAAATTGAATCGGCTCGCTGCGGCACGCCGCCAGCAGCAGCAACCCGGCGAGCAATGTGATCTTCAGCGGGAAAGCCATGGTGGTTGCTCCTGTGGTCATTTGCGCGGTGGCCCTTGCAAGTCCGATGGCGCAGCGTTGTCGGGGCGACCGCGAATCAGTGATTCGGGATGGCGTGCCAGGTAGTCCGAGAGCTCTCGCAGGGAGCGCGACATGCGGCTCAGTTCATCCAGGGTCTGGGTCAACTGTTCCCGTTGTGGCGAATCTTCGGCCAGGGTCGAACTGGCTGACTGCAAGGTTTTACTCACGTCGGCCAGGGTGTTCTGCACGCCCGGCAGTGTCTTGGCGTTGAACTGGCCGAGACCTTTGCGCAGTTCCACCAGGCTGCCGTCCAGGTTGCCGGCAATCCGCTCGATCGGCAGCTGGTTGATCTTGTTGACGATGCCTTCGAGTTTTTCCTGCAGTTGTTCCAGGTTGCCGGGGATGGTCGGAATGCTGACGGGGCGCAGGTTCGGGTCGAACACGACTTTGTCGGCCTTGGGGAAGAAGTCCAGGGCGATGTACAGCTGGCCGGTGAGCAGGTTGCCGCTGCGCGCCTGGGCCCGCAGGCCGTGTTCAATGAAGCTGCCTATCAGGCGCACACCGCCGGCCTCATCGTTAGGGTCATGTTTCAGGACCGTGAGCATTTTGGTGTTGGCTTCGCCGAGACGCTGCGGGTAGATGACGATGCCGACGTTAACGGGGAAGCTACGTTTTTTCTCGTCGAAATCCAGGTTGATCGACACCACTTTGCCGAACTCAATCCCCAAAAACTCCACCGGCGCACCCACTGTGAGCCCGCGCAAGGCTTGATCGAAACGCAGGGTCAGGTATTGCCCCTTGCCATTGGGTGGCGCCAGCGCCGTTTGCTGATCGGCGAACAGTTCATAGGAATGCTCCTCACTGGCCGGCTTGTCGTCGGGGCTGTAGGGCGGCGCCAGGAAAGCGATGCCGCCCACCAGCATGGACGACAAGGATTCGGTCTTCAGCGCAAACCCGTTGGCGCCGACACTCACATCAATCCCGCTGGCGTTCCAGAAACGGGTGTTCTCGGTCACGTAGGCATCATTCGGTGCATGCACGAACACGTCGATGTTCACGCCTTTTCCATCGGCGTCCAAGGCATAGGCGACCACTTGGCCGACGGGAATTTTGCGGTAATAGACGGGGGAACCGATGTCCAGCGAGCCCAAATCCTGGGTGTGCAAGGTGAAGCGTTTGCCAGGTTCGCCATAGGTAATGGGTGGCGGGTTTTCCAGGCCGGTGAACTGGTTGGCCCGTGTATCGGACCGGCCGATGTCGGCGCCGATGTAATCCCCGGAGAGCAGCGTGTCGATACCGGAAACGCCACCGGCGCCGATACGTGGGCGCACTACCCAGAACTGCGAGTCTTCACGGGTGAAGCTTTCAGCCTGCTTGGACAGTTTGATCGTGGCGTTGACGCTTTTCTGGTCGTCGCTCAACTCCACGTCAGTCACCTGGCCGATCACCACGTTGCGGTATTTCACGTCGGTCTTGTTGGCGGTCAGGCCGCTGCCGGTCTTGAAGGTAATGGTAATGCTCGGCCCTTGCTGAAGGACGCTGTGCACCACCAGCGAAATGCCCACCAGCACCGCGACAATCGGCACGATCCACACCAGCGACACGCTGAAGCGCCGCGTCTTGATCGCCGGAGAGCCCGGCGGCAGCGGTTTGTCAGGGGTTTGCGACGCCATCCGGCATCTCCTCGTTGTGGTGGTTTTCCCAGATCAGGCGGGGGTCGAAACTCATGGCCGAGAGCATGGTGAACACCACCACCAGGCCAAAGAACAGAATGCCCAGGCGCGGCTCGATGGTGCCCAGGGCCTGGAAACGCACCAAGGCGGCTACCAGCGCCACCACGATCACATCCAGCATCGACCAGTAGCCAATCACTTCGACGAAGCGAAACAGCTTCGAGCGCTCCTTGCGTGCCCACTGGTTATTGCGCTGCACGGTAACCAGCAGCAACGTCAGCGCGACGAACTTGATGCCCGGCACCGCGATGCTGGCGATGAAAATGATCAGGGCAATGTCCCAGGCGCCATGCTGCCAGAACTCCAGCACGCCGCTCATGATGGTGCTGTCGGCGCCGGAGCCGAGCATCGAGGTATTCATCACCGGCAGTAGATTGGCGGGCACATAAAACGCCAGCGCCGTCAGCATGTAGGCCCAGGTACGGGTCAGCGAGTGGACCTTGCGCCGGTGCAGGGGCGCGCTGCAACGCTCGCATTCGTCGGGGTTGGCGCTGACGTCGCAGGCCTGGCCGCAGCTGTGGCACAGGCACAGGTTCAGCTCGCTGGCGGTCGGTGGCCGGCTCATACGGTGTCCCACAGGTCGCGAATATCACGCCCGGCGATGCGGATCAGCAACAGGCTGAGCGCCGCCAGGGCAAACAGGCCGGTGCCGGGCAGCACATCCAGCATCCCGGCGAGCTTGAACACCGCCACCATGGCGCCCAGCAGGCAGACTTCCAGCATGCTCCAGGGGCGGAGCGCTTCGAGCCAGCGCATGCACAGCTTGAACGCCGGCGAGCGCCTGCCCTGCATCGCAAAGCCCAGCACCCACATTAGTAGCAGCAACTGGAAGACCGGCGCGATGATGATGGAAATGGCCGCCACCAGCGCGATAAAGGTAATCGGCCCCTGAGCCAGCGCCACTACTGAGTCCCACAAGGTGGCGCTGCTTTTCAGGCCCTGGAGGCTGATGCTCATCACCGGGTAGAAGTTGGCGAAGACCCACAGCACGGCGGCGGTCAGGGTCAGGGCCAGGCGCTGTTCCACCGACAGCCCGTTGTAGCGCTGGAGCACGCCTGCGCAGCGGGTGCAGAGGGTCTTCTGATGTTTGGCGAGCGTGACTTTTTCATACACGCAATCGCAGTGTTCGCAGATGATCAATGGGCTGAGGGTCGCCATGAGTCCCACTCCAAGCGCTCTATGTTGCGCGTTGTATGACTGGCGCCAGCGTAGCTTAGCAGTTGGCGGTTTTGATACCTGTGCGCTTGTGGGCGCTTTCGGATCGGGCGCATCGTCGAACATACTGTGCGCCAGAATGCAGTACAAAAGAGTGTGCCTTTGAATTTGCAGGAATGCCCATGAATATTCAGTCCCCCGCGCTGATCCGCGAAACCTTCCCGGTCGGCCCGTTGCAGTGCAACTGCACGATCATCGGCGACCCCGTCACCAAAAAAGCCATCGTGGTCGATCCGGGTGGCAACCACGAGTTGATCCTGGCGCGCCTCGATGCGCTGGGCTTGAAAGTGGTCAGCATCATTCACACCCACGCCCATCTCGATCACTTCCTGGCTTCCGGGCAGTTGAAGGAAAAGACCGGGGCTACCTTGCACTTGCACAAGGAAGACCAGTTTCTGTGGGACAACCTGGAAATGCAGTGCCAGATGTTCCGCGTGCCTTATACGCCAGTGCCGTCGCCGGATCGCTGGCTGGAGGATGAAGAAGAGCTGGCCTGTGGTTGCGGGGTGGCCTTGCACACACCTGGACACACACCGGGCTCGATGAGTTTCTGGTTCGCCGATGCGAAGTTGTTGATTGCCGGTGACACCCTGTTTCGGCGTGGGGTAGGGCGTACGGATTTATGGGGCGGTGACCAAGCCACCATCGTGCGTTCGATCAAGCAACGGCTCTACACCCTGGATGAGACGGCGGTTGTGGTGGCGGGGCATGGTCCGGATACACGCCTGGGAGATGAAATGCGTGAGAATCCATTCGTGCGGGCGTGAAGGGAAACCGGGGTAGTTTTTCGGATACCAAATGGCGACTATCGGACGAGCCTTATAGAAAAAATGACAATTCCCGTTCAGCAAGTCTCTGCTAGGGTTTGAGTGCGGCCGGGCTTGTGTGGAGATGGAATTTTTACCGTTTGTCGTGTTCCAAACTCGGCACAGGTCCATTGCCAATGTCCTCTGCATCACAGAATGCAAAAGTAGGAGCTTCCTTCATGTTCACTTCTCGTCGTCTGCTTGTTGTCGCTACCGCCGTAGCCCTGTTGTCGGGCTGCGCTTCACCTAATCCTTATGACGGCAGCCAGGCACAGGGCGGTGGCTCTTCTGGTGTGAGCAACACCGCCAAGTACGGTGGCCTGGGCGCCCTGGCGGGTGCACTGGCCGGTGCCGCCATCGACCACAACAACCGCGGCAAAGGTGCGCTGATCGGCGCTGCCGTCGCCGGTATCGGTGGTGCGGGTTACGGCTACTACGCCGACCAGCAGGAAAAGAAACTGCGCGCCAGCATGGCCAACACCGGTGTCGAGGTGCAGCGCCAGGGCGACCAGATCAAACTGATCATGCCGGGTAACATCACCTTCGCCACCAACTCGGACGCGATCTCCAGCAGCTTCTACACGCCGCTGAACAACCTGGCGAACTCCCTCAAGCAGTTCAACCAGAACACCATCCAGATCGTTGGCTACACCGACAGCACGGGCAGCCGCCAGCTCAACATGGACCTGTCCCAGCGCCGTGCGCAGAGCGTGGCTAATTACCTGACCTCCCAAGGTGTCAGCCCGACCAACCTGAGTGCTCGCGGTGCCGGCCCGGATAACCCGATCGCCAGCAACGCCGACGTCAATGGCCGTGCCCAGAACCGTCGCGTAGAGGTCAACCTGGGCCCGATCCCTGGCCAGCAGTACGGTCAGCCAGGTGCCCAGCAGCAACAGGCGCCACAGCAGAACAACCAGTTCCAGGGCAACCCGTACCAGCAGTACCAGTAACCGTCAGTCACTAAAAAGGGCGCCGTGCAGTCAATGCACGGCGCCCTTTTTTGTGGCTGCCGAGGACTCAGTCGATGTATTCGAACAGCTTCACAATCTTCTGTACGCCGGACACGCCCTGTACCAGGTTGGCGGCGCGAGTGGCTTCTGCCTGGGTCAACAGGCCCATCATGTAGACGATGCCGTTATCGGTGACGATCTTGATCCGAGAGCCAGGGATTGCACTGTCGGTCAGCATCTGCGTCTTGATCTTGGTGGTCAGCAGGGCGTCGTTGCTGATGGCCAGCAGGGTGATCGGGTCCATCACCTGCAATTCGTTGTGGACCTTCTTGACCCGTTGAACCGTGGCGGCGGCTTGTTCAGCCTGGGCCTTCAAGTCAGCGCGCGGGGTTTGGCCGGTGAGCAGCACCACGCCGTTGAAACTGACGACCACAATGCGCGAGGCGCCGTTGCCCAAGTCCGGAGCGGCCTTGGATACGTTGACGGAAACCTTGGTTTCGATCAGCGAGTCATCGATTTTGCTGCCGAAAGTGCGGGTGCCTTTATCGTCCTGGATAGGCGTGTCGCGGCTCGCTTCGATTACCGAGCTGCAGCCGCTGATGCCCAGGCACAGCGTGATTGCCAATAGGCTAAGGCGTTTAACGGTCATTCTTCACTCCCGAACAGTTGGCTGTCGATCAGATCGCACAGGCAGTGGATCGCCAGCAGGTGGACTTCCTGGATACGTGCGGTGACATTGGCCGGGACGCGAATTTCCACGTCTTCGGGCAGCAGCAGCGAGGCCATGCCGCCGCCGTCGCGTCCGGTCAATGCTACGACAATCATTTCACGATCATGTGCGGCCTGGATCGCTTGAATAATGTTCGCCGAGTTACCGCTGGTGGAGATCGCCAGCAGTACGTCCCCCGGCTGGCCAAGGGCGCGAATCTGTTTGGAGAAGATTTCGTTGTAGCTGTAGTCGTTGGCGATCGAGGTGATCGTCGAGGTGTCGGTGGTCAATGCGATGGCCGGCAGGCTCGGGCGCTCACGCTCGAAGCGGTTGAGCAGCTCGGAGGAGAAATGCTGGGCATCGCCGGCCGAACCGCCGTTGCCGCACGAAAGCATTTTGCCCTCGTTGAGCAAGGCGTTGACCATGACCTGACTGGCTTGCTCGATGTGCGGTGCAAGTACGTCCATCGCCTGTTGCTTGGTATCGATACTGGCCTGGAAAAGCTGGCGAATTCGGGATTGCATGTCCATCTGTGTGACCTTAAGTAGCGCGGCTGTTTGGCACAGGAATGTGCAGCCCGCAAAGCAAAGAGCAAAAGTGTGCGGTGTAGATGTCCGGCGAATCAGCTGTCAAAGGCATCTTGCAGCCAGTTCAGATCGGCTGCTCCCCGGGGAGTGCTTTCTATGGCAACCACATCGAAACGGCAGGGGTGATCGGCCCAGCGACGCTCTTTGAGCAGGAAAAACTGCGCGGCGAGTATCAGCTTCTGGCGCTTGCGCCCGTCGATACTGGCGAGCGCGCCACCCCATTGTGCGTGTTTTCTGTAGCGGACTTCGACAAATACTACTGTATCGCCGTCAAGCATGACCAGATCAAGCTCGCCGCGCTTGCATAACCAGTTCTGCGCCAGCAGGCGCAGACCCTGTTGTTGCAGGTACTCGAGGGCTTGAAGTTCGGCGTCCTTGCCGCTTTGTGCGCTTGACCGCTCGGGCATCAGCGCGGGGTATCAGGCAGGCGCTGGATCTCGCCACCCACGAACTTGGCCCATGGCATCTGGCGGTCGACACGCTGGTTGGCGCTGACGCCCAGGTTGCCCGACAGACCGTCAACACGAGTGTCCGGCAGTGCCTTGAGTTGCCCCAGGCGCGGCGCCAGGCGGTAGGCATCCACACCCATCGCGTACAGGCGACCGAGGCTGCCGTTGGCTTGTGGCCATTGGGCGGCAACCTGGTTGCGCAGCGGGTCGGTGGTGTTCAGGAGCCAAGGGGTTTCGCAGAACATCACGTTGGTCATGTCCAGGTACTGGTTCTTGTCGCCACTGGCGCTGAACACATGGGACGTCGCATACACCGGCACGTCGCCAGCGTATTGGAAGTTCAGGGTTGGCTTGATCTGCTGGGCCAGTTGCGGGGTTACGGCGAGGAAGATGAACTCGATGTCCTGGCGGCGCGACGGCTGGGCGGAAACATCCGAACCGACGGTGCTTTGCAGGCTCTTCGCACGGCCTTCGCTTTTGCGCAGCTGGAACAGGTCGGCGATCTGTTGGGCCAGGGCTACCGGCTGGTCGACGTACTCGACGCCCACCACGGTGCCGCCATTGGCTTCCCAATCCTGACGGAAGGCTTTGTAGACGCGCTCGCCCCATTCGCCTTTCGGCACCATGGCCGCGGCGCGGTGCAGGCCATCGGCGCGAGCACGACGGGACACTTCACGGGCCTCGTCTTCAGCGGCCAGGCCAAACTGGAACAGCTGCGCCGGGTTCTGGTCGGCTTCGCTGTAGTTCAGGGCCAGGGTGGTAATCGGCAATTGCGGGCGTGCGCTGAGTTGCTTGACCAGCGGTTTCTCCAGCGGGCCGACCACCAGTTGCACGCCGGCGGCCTGGGCTTTGGCGTAGAAGTCGTCGATGGAGGTCAGGCGCGAGCTGTCGTAGAACTCGATCACTGGTGGCTTCTGCCCGGCTTGTTCAGCCTGGTAGTGCGCGGCCATGAAGCCTTCGCGCAGCGCTTTGGCAACGCCGGCCAGCGGACCTTCCTGCGGGAGCAGCAGGGCGATCTTGTTCAGCGGCTGGCTGGCCAGTTCCTTGAGCTTGGTCAGTGGCTGCGGCAATTGCGAAGCTGCCGGATGGCCCGGGTTCTGGGCGCGCCAGGTGTCGATGGCTGCCTGCTGTTGCTCCAGAGTGCCGGCGCCCTTGACCGCCTGGGCCAGGCTGATCCAGCCGTCCAGCGTCGGGTTGCCGCTGGCTTGCAGTTGATCGGCAGGCAAGGCGGCAATCAGTGCCCAGATGGCCTCGTGGTTGCTGTTGTAGGCGTCGCCCGTCAGCAGCGGGGCCATGGCCACACGCTCACGAGCGGCGGCCAGGGTCTGGCCGTCGGCCTCATAGGCGCGGGCGTGCACGGTGCCGGTGCGGATCTGCTGTTCAGGCGGCAGCTCCTTCAGGCTTTGCAGGCTCGGGTGGTTCAACGCCGTCAACGCGGCCTTGGGCTGATTGCGGGCCATCGCCAGTTCGGCCGACAGGGTGCTGGCAAATACCTGCGCCGCCGGCTTCAGGACGTCCAGTGGCACTTGGGCAAGGATCTGCGCCGAGCGTCCCGGATTGTTTTGGTGGAACGCCAGGTCTGCCGCACTCAAGCGCAACAGCGCGGCTTTTTCCGGAGTCTTGGCCGAAGTCGCCTGTTCGAGCAGTTGCTCGATGCTGGCATCCGGGGTTCGGGGGAGGTCGCCAAGGCTGGACGACGGCGAGCTGGCGCAAGCCGCCAACAGGGCAGCGAGGCAGAGGGCAGAGAACAGCCGCAGGCAAGCGATCATGTAGTGTTCCTGATACCGATCAAATTAGCGTGGAATTGTACCCAAGCACTGGCCGGGGCGCGATGTTACTGGCGTGAAACCGTCTATTTAGGTCGTGTAAATGTTGCAAGAGCCTACAGATAGCTGAAATGGAGCTTGCCCCGAGGGCATATATTCACTGCATCTACGCGCTACAATGCGGCTTTTGCCAATCATCGAGGTGTGCGCTTTGACTGCTCCAGGTCCTTTGAATTCCACTGCTGGCTCGCTTTTTGTCGTGGCGACGCCCATTGGCAACCTGGACGACATCAGTGCGCGGGCACTGAAAGTGCTGCGTGACGTAAAGCTGATCGCCGCCGAAGACACTCGGCACTCCCAGCGGTTGATGCAGCATTTTGGCATTCCGACCCCCCTGGCCGCGTGCCACGAACACAACGAACGTGAAGAAGGCAGTCGTTTTATCACCCGTTTGTTGGCGGGTGATGACGTGGCGTTGATCTCGGACGCGGGTACGCCGCTGATTTCCGACCCTGGCTATCACCTGGTTCGCCAGGCGCGGGCGGCTGGTATCAATGTAGTGCCTGTTCCGGGAGCCTGCGCGCTGATTGCTGCATTGTCTGCAGCCGGCTTGCCGTCGGACCGGTTTATCTTTGAAGGCTTCCTGCCGGCCAAGGCCGTTGGTCGCCGGGCGCGCCTGGAGTTGGTGAAGGAAGAACCACGCACGCTGATCTTCTACGAAGCCCCGCACCGCATCCTTGAGTGCCTGCAAGACATGGAGCTGGTGTTCGGTGGTGATCGCCTGGCGCTGCTGGCGCGGGAAATCACCAAGACCTTCGAAACCCTCAAGGGCCTGCCGCTGCAAGAGCTGCGCGAATTTGTCGAAGGCGACAGCAATCAACAGCGTGGCGAGTGCGTGGTGTTGGTGGCGGGCTGGTCGGCGCCGGAAAGTGAAGAGGCGGTGGGCGGCGAGGCAATGCGCATTCTGGATCTGCTGCTCAAGGAGATGCCATTGAAGCGCGCCGCCGCCCTGGCCGCGGAAATTACCGGCGTACGCAAGAACGTGCTGTATCAAGTCGCGCTGGATAAACAAAAGGGCGAATAGTTCCGGGTGCTAACTTGCACTCCGTCTGAACATGATGGCATTCGTGTCTTTTAATACTTGTTCTAACGCCGCCGTGCCGTTAACCTTCGCGGCGGAGAGTCGATTGGACAGTCGCTGCCTTCTATGAAAATTAGAGGGGGGAGGAAAGTCCGGGCTCCATAGGGCGAAGTGCCAGGTAATGCCTGGGAGGCGTGAGCCTACGGAAAGTGCCACAGAAAATAACCGCCTAAGTACTTCGGTACCGGTAAGGGTGAAAAGGTGCGGTAAGAGCGCACCGCACGACTGGCAACAGTTCGTGGCTAGGTAAACCCCACTTGGAGCAAGACCAAATAGGGTCCCAAGGCGTGGCCCGCGCTGGGACCGGGTAGGTTGCTAAAGATGTCCAGTGATGGCCATCGTAGACGAATGACTGTTCAAGACAGAACCCGGCTTACAGATCGACTCTCCACCTTTTTTCCTTCTGTCCGAATCTCGGGCAGGAACCTGGTAGTAACGCGAGAATCCCTCCCTGCTGAATCATCAGCAGATGCGTCTTCGTAATACCGAAAAAATCTTACTCTTAATAAATTACTTTAACTTTAAACCCTAGCTCTTTGAGCTATTTGGTGTTGTTGAGTCAAAATCGCCGTCAAACTCTCGTTTCTCCTCCCTTTACCTTCCTAAATCTCCGTTCTGTAAGGCTTTTCCTTGAATCCGCGCCTTGACGGTGTGGTGGGCGCATTCCTATAGTGTGCGCAAGTGGCGGAAAGTGGCACAAAGTGGGTTTTTTGAACGTAAAACGCTAAAATTTGGAGAAACGCATCTGTGTTTCGCGGAGCTAACGCTATCAGTCTCGATGCAAAAGGCCGTCTCGCCATGCCGAGCCGGTATCGTGACGAGCTCATTTCGCGAAGTTCCGGGCAATTAATCATCACCATTGATGCCGTTGATCCTTGTTTGTGTGTGTACCCGCTCGATGAGTGGGAGCTGATTGAAACCAAGTTGCGTGCACTGCCTTCACTGCGTGAAGAGAACCGCCGCCTGCAACGCTTGCTGATTGGTAATGCCGTCGACCTCGAACTCGATGGCAGTGGTCGTTTCCTGGTTCCACCGCGTCTGCGCGAATACGCCAAGTTGGACAAGCGCGCGATGCTGGTAGGCCAACTGAACAAGTTCCAATTGTGGGACGAAGATGCCTGGGATGCTGTTTCTGCAGCTGACCTGGCTGCTATTCAACAACCGGGCGCCATGCCTGATGAACTGCGTGATTTGATCCTGTGACTATTGATAGCGGCTTTAACCACATCACCGTACTGCTTGACGAAGCCGTTGAGGCTCTCGCCGTACGCGCGGATGGCTGCTATTTGGATGGCACCTTCGGCAGGGGCGGGCACAGTCGGCTGATTCTCAGCCAGCTTGGTCCGGACGGTAAGCTCCTCGGGTTCGACAAAGACCCTCAAGCGATTGCCACCGGGCAAGCGCTAGCGGCCGAAGACGGCCGCTTTGTCGTTGTGCAGCGTAGCTTTGCCGAACTCGGCGCAGAAGTGGCCGAGCGTGGCATGGCAGGCAAGGTGGCCGGGGTTCTGCTGGACCTGGGCGTGTCTTCGCCGCAACTGGACGACCCTGAGCGTGGCTTCAGTTTCATGAACGACGGCCCGCTCGACATGCGCATGGACCCAAGCCGTGGCATCAGCGCCGCGCAGTTCATCGCCACCGCGCCCCACGAAGAAATCACCCGTGTGTTCAAGGAATACGGCGAAGAGCGCTTCGCTGGCCGCATGGCGCGTGCCGTGGTCGAACGCCGGGAAATCCAGCCGTTCGAACGCACCGCCGACCTGGCTGAAGTGCTGAAAGTCGCCAACCCTGCGTGGGAAAAGGGCAAGAACCCGGCAACCCGTGCGTTCCAGGGGCTGCGCATTCACGTCAACAACGAATTGGGCGATCTGGAAGCTGGCCTCGAAGCCGCCCTGGAAGCCTTGGAAGTGGGCGGTCGACTGGTGGTGATCAGCTTCCACTCCCTGGAAGACCGCATCGTCAAATTGTTCATGCGTCGTCTGGTCAAGGGCGAATCCGACAACCTGCCGCGCAACCTGCCGGTACGTTACGAAGCCTTTGTGCCGAAAATCAAAATCCATGGCAAAGCGCAGTTCGCTTCCGAAGCCGAACTCAAGGCCAACCCACGTGCCCGTAGCGCTGTCATGCGCGTTGCGGAGAAGTTGCGGTGAGCAAGCTTTTCGCCAAGCCCCTCCCGGGCGGCAGCTTCTTTATGTTGCTGCTGTTTGTTGGCGTCCTGGTATCCGCGATTGCGGTGTCCTACAGCGCCCACTACAACCGCCAGTTGCTCAATACCCTGTACGGGGAACTGAGCGTGCGCGACAAGGCGCAGGCGGAGTGGGGCCGGTTGATCCTCGAGCAAAGCACCTGGACGGCCCACAGTCGTATCGAAGTGCTGGCCACTGAACAGCTGAAGATGCACATCCCGGGCGCTGCAGAAGTTCGTATGGTGGCGCCATGATGAAACTCGAGGGCGCACTCTACCCGTGGCGTTTCCGCGTAGTGCTGGGGTTGCTGGCACTGATGGTAGGCGCGATTGCCTGGCGGATTATCGACCTGCAAGTGGTGGACCGTGACTTCCTGATCGGCCAGGGCGATGCCCGCAGCCTGCGGCATATCCCGATTCCTGCGCACCGTGGCCTGATCACCGACCGTAATGGCGAGCCTCTGGCCGTCAGTACCCCGGTGACCACCCTGTGGGCCAACGCCAAGGAAATGCAGACCGCCAAGGACAAGTGGCCGGAACTGGCTGCCGCCCTGGGTCAGGACCCGAAAGCCCTGAGCGAGCGTCTCGAAGCCCAGGCCAACAAAGAATTCATCTACCTGGTTCGCGGGCTCACCCCCGAACAAGGCCAGCAAGTGCTCGACCTTAAAGTCCCCGGTGTCTACGGCATCGAGGAGTTTCGGCGTTTCTACCCGGCCGGCGAAACCACTGCCCATATGGTGGGCTTCACCGACATTGATGATCACGGTCGCGAAGGCGTGGAACTCGCCTACGACGAATGGCTGGCCGGGGTTCCCGGCAAACGGCAGGTCATCAAGGATCGGCGCGGCAGACTGATCAAGGATGTCCAGGTCACCAAAAACGCCAAGGCCGGTAAGCCCTTGGCGTTGTCGATTGACCTGCGCCTGCAATACCTGGCCAACCGTGAGCTGCGTAACGCGATCATCGAGAACGGTGCGAAAGCCGGCAGCCTGGTGATCATGGACGTGAAGACCGGCGAGATTCTCGCCATGGTCAACCAGCCCACCTACAACCCGAACAACCGTCGCAACCTGCAGCCGGCGATGATGCGCAACCGCGCCATGATCGACGTGTTCGAACCAGGTTCGACCATGAAAGCCATCTCCATGAGTGCCGCCCTGGAAACCGGGCGCTGGAAGCCCTCCGACAAGGTCGAGGTGTACCCGGGCACGCTGCAGTTGGGCAAATACACCATTCGTGACGTGTCCCGTACCGAAGGTCCTGTGCTGGATCTGACAGGTATCCTGATCAACTCCAGTAACGTGGGCATGAGTAAAGTCGCCTTCGATATCGGCGGCGAAGCCATCTACCACCTCGCGCAGAAAGTCGGCCTGGGGCAACCCACCGGCCTGGACTTCCCGGGCGAACGTGTGGGCAACCTGCCGAACTACCGCGACTGGAAAAAGGCCGAGACCGCCACGCTTTCCTACGGTTATGGCCTGTCGGTGACGGCCATCCAGCTGGCCCACGCCTTCTCGGTATTGGCCAACAATGGCCGCATGGTGCCGCTGAGCCTTATCCACCTGGACGAGGCACCGCCTGCGACCCAGGTCATCCCGGAAAACGTCGCCAAGACCATGCAAGGCATGCTGCAACAAGTGATCGAAGCCCCGCGCGGCGTGTTCCGTGCCCAGGTGCCGGCGTATCACGTGGCAGGCAAGTCCGGTACCGCGCGTAAAACCGCCGTGGGCACCAAGGGCTACGCCGAAAACTCCTACCGCTCGCTGTTCGCAGGCTTCGGCCCGATGAGCGATCCGCGTTACGCCATCGTTGTGGTGATCGATGAACCGAGCAAAGCCGGTTACTTCGGTGGCCTGGTATCGGCGCCGGTGTTCAGCAAGGTGATGTCCGGGACGCTGCGCCTGATGAACATCACGCCGGACAACCTGCCGGCGACCCAACAAGCGAACGCCGGCCCGCCGGCCGCTGCTGTAAAAGCCAATGGAGGGCGCGGCTGATGTCCCTTAGCCTGAACAAGATTTTTGCCCACGCCGGCCGCGATCTGCTGATTCGCGAGTTGACCCTGGACAGCCGTAATGTGCGCGCCGGAGACTTGTTCCTGGCCGTGCCGGGTGGCAAGTTCGATGGCCGTGACCATATCGCCGACGCATTGCAACGCGGCGCGGCGGCCGTAGCCTATGAAGTGGAAGGCGCCACTGTGCTGCCGATCACCGACGTGCCATTGATTCCGGTCAAGGGCCTGGCGGCTCAACTGTCGGACATCGCCGGGCGCTTTTATGGCGACCCGAGCCGCACTCTGAACCTGGTGGGCGTCACCGGCACCAACGGCAAGACCAGCGTGACCCAGTTGGTTGCCCAGGCGCTCGACCTGCTGGGCCAACATTGCGGCATCGTCGGCACCCTGGGCACCGGTTTCTATGGCGCGCTGCAAAGCGGCCTGCACACCACGCCTAACCCGATTGCCGTGCAGGCGACCCTGGCCGACCTGAAAAAGGCCGGTGCCAAGGCCGTTGCCATGGAAGTCTCGTCCCACGGGCTGGACCAGGGGCGCGTCACTGCCCTGGCGTTCGATGTGGCGGTGATGACCAACCTGTCCCGGGACCACCTGGATTACCACGGGACCATGGAGGCATACGCTGCCACCAAGGCCCGGCTGTTTGCCTGGAATGACCTCAAGTGCCGGGTAGTTAACCTGGACGACGAATTCGGTCGCCAACTCGCCGCCGCCCAAGGTGACGGTCGCTTGATCAGCTACAGCCTGGAAGATTCCAGCGCCTACCTGTATTGCCGTGAAGCCACCTTTGATGACGAAGGTGTGCGCGCCACCCTGGTGACGCCGCAGGGCGAGCACCATTTGCGCAGCACCTTGCTCGGGCGTTTCAACCTGAGCAACGTATTGGCCGCTGTGGGTGCCTTGCTCGGCCTGGATTACGCCCTCGACGAAATCCTGCGCGTGCTGCCGAAGCTGGAAGGCCCGGCCGGTCGCATGCAGCGCCTCGGCGGCGGCACCCAGCCGCTGGTGGTGGTCGATTACGCCCACACCCCAGACGCCCTGGAAAAAATCCTGCAGGCCCTGCGTCCCCACGCCAAGGGCAAGTTGCTGTGCCTGTTCGGCTGTGGCGGTGACCGCGATCGCGGCAAGCGCCCGCTGATGGCTGAAATCGTCGAGCGCCTGGCCGATGGCGTTCTGGTCACTGACGACAACCCGCGCAGCGAAGACCCAAGCCAGATTTTCGATGACATTCGTGTCGGCTTTAAAGATGCGTCCAAGGCGACGTTCGTTGCCGGTCGCGGTGCAGCTATCGCCCAATTGATCGCCAGTGCAAGTGCTGACGACGTGGTGGTGCTGGCCGGTAAAGGTCACGAGGACTATCAGGAAATCAACGGCGAACGCCACGCCTTCTCCGATCTGGTCGAGGCTGATCACGCCTTGACCGCATGGGAGGTGGCCCATGCTTAAGGCGCTTAAATTCAGCGAACTGACCCAGGCCTTGTCGGCCCGCGTGCTGTCGGCAGATTGCAGCTTTGATGGCGTCAGCATCGACAGCCGTACCATTAAGCCCGGGCAACTGTTTGTCGCCTTGGCCGGCCCGAGTTTTGATGGCCATGACTACCTGAATGAGGTGGCTGCCAAAGGCGCTGTCGGCGCTCTGGTGCAGCGCGAGGTCGCTGACTCGACGCTGCCGCAATTGCTGGTCGCCGACACCCGCCTGGCCCTCGGCCAACTGGGTGCGCTGAACCGTGCCGCCTTCACCAATCCTGTTGCGGCCATCACCGGCTCCAGCGGCAAGACCACGGTGAAGGAACTGCTGGCCGGCATCCTGCGCACGCGCGGCCCGGTCCTGGCGACCCGTGGCAACCTGAACAATGACTTCGGCGCTCCGCTGACCCTGCTTGAACTGGCCCCGGAACACACGGCGGCCGTCATCGAGCTGGGTGCGTCGCGCATCGGCGAAATCGCCTACACCGTGGCCATGACCAAGCCTCATGTCGCGGTGATCAGCAATGCTGGCACCGCCCACGTCGGCGAGTTTGGCGGCCCTGAAAAGATTGTTGAAGCCAAGGGCGAAATCATCGAAGGCCTCGACGCATCCGGCACTGCCGTGCTGAACCTCGACGACAAGGCCTTCGAAACCTGGCGTGTACGTGCCGCCGGTCGCAAGGTCTTGAGCTTCGCGGTGCACAACGCCGCTGCCGATTTCCATGCCTCGAATATCAAGGCCGACGCCCGTGGTTGCCCGTCCTTCACCCTGCATACCCCGCAAGGTGACGAGCACGTACAACTGAACCTGCTGGGCAACCACAACGTCGCCAATGCCCTGGCGGCCGCCGCCGCTGCCCATGTGCTGGGCGTGTCGTTGTTTGGTATCGCCACCGGCCTTGGCGCGGTGCAACCGGTCAAGGGCCGCACCGTCGCGCAACTGGCCAGCAACGGCATGCGCGTGATTGATGACACCTACAACGCCAACCAATATTCGATTTGCGCTGCCATCGACCTGTTGACTGGTTTCGCCGGTCGCAAGGTGCTGGTACTCGGGGATATCGCCGAGTTGGGCGAGTGGGCCGAACAGTCTCACCGTGACGTCGGCGCGTACGCGGCCGGCAAGGTCGATGCCCTGTACGCCGTTGGGCCGAACATGCTTCACGCCGTGGACACCTTTGGGCCGGGCGCCAGGCATTTCGCCAGCCAGGCCGAGCTGATCCAGGCACTGAGCGCAGCTGAACAAGACAAACACACCACTATTTTGATCAAGGGATCGCGCAGCGCGGTGATGGAAAACGTCGTCGTGGCCTTGTGTGGCTCAAGTACGGAGAGACATTAATGCTGCTGCTGCTGGCTGAGTATCTGCAACAGTTCCACAAAGGCTTCGCGGTCTTTCAGTACCTGACCCTGCGCGGGATTCTGGGTGTGCTGACCGCGCTGTCGTTGTCGCTGTTCCTCGGGCCATGGATGATCCGTACCCTGCAAAACCTGCAGATTGGCCAGTCCGTGCGCAACGACGGCCCGCAGTCGCACCTGTCCAAGTCCGGCACCCCGACCATGGGTGGTGCGTTGATCCTGTCGTCCATCGGTATCAGTACGCTGCTGTGGGCCGACCTGCATAACCGCTATGTCTGGACCGTGCTGCTGGTGACCCTGCTGTTCGGCGCCATCGGTTGGGTGGATGACTACCGCAAGGTGATCGAGAAGAACTCCAAGGGGCTGCCAAGCCGCTGGAAGTATTTCTGGCAGTCGGTGTTCGGCCTGGCGGCGGCGATCTTCCTTTATACGACTGCGCCAAGCGCGGTCGAGACCACCCTGATCATCCCGATGCTCAAGGACGCCAGCATCCCGCTGGGTGTTGGCTTCGTGGTCCTGACTTACTTCGTGATCGTCGGCTCGAGCAACGCGGTCAACCTGACTGACGGCCTCGACGGCCTGGCGATCATGCCGACGGTGATGGTGGGCGGCGCGCTCGGCATCTTCTGCTACCTGTCGGGTAACGTGAAATTCGCTGAATACCTGCTGATTCCGTATGTACCGGGCGCGGGTGAACTGATCGTGTTCTGCGGCGCGTTGATCGGTGCGGGCCTGGGCTTCCTGTGGTTCAACACCTATCCGGCACAAGTCTTCATGGGCGACGTCGGCGCACTGGCGCTGGGCGCGGCCCTGGGCACCATCGCGGTGATCGTCCGCCAGGAAATCGTCCTGTTCATCATGGGCGGTGTGTTCGTGATGGAAACCCTGTCGGTGGTGATCCAGGTTGCCTCCTTCAAATTGACCGGGCGCCGCGTGTTCCGCATGGCGCCGATTCACCACCACTTTGAACTCAAGGGCTGGCCTGAGCCGCGAGTGATCGTCCGTTTCTGGATTATCACCGTGATTCTGGTTCTGTTCGGCCTTGCCACCCTGAAACTGAGGTAGAAACGAGTGTCCCTGATCGCTTCAGACCACTTCCGCATCGTTGTCGGCCTCGGCAAGAGCGGCATGTCCCTGGTTCGCTTCCTGGCGAACCGGGGCACGTCGTTTGCCGTGGCCGATACGCGGGAAAATCCACCGGAGCTGGTCACGCTGCGCCGTGACTACCCGCACGTGGAAGTGCGTTGTGGCGAGCTGGATGTCGAGTTTCTGTGCCGTGCCGATGAGCTCTACGTGAGCCCCGGCCTGGCCCTGGCGACCCCGGCCCTGCAAGCGGCGGCGGCCCGTGGGGTGAAGTTGTCCGGCGACATCGAGCTGTTCGCGCGTAACGCGAAGGCGCCGATCGTGGCCATCAGCGGTTCCAACGCCAAAAGCACCGTGACCACCCTGGTGGGCGAGATGGCGGCTGCGGCCGGCAAGCGCGTGGCCGTGGGCGGCAACCTCGGTACGCCGGCCCTGGACCTGCTCAGCGACGACGTCGAGTTGTACGTGATGGAGCTGTCGAGTTTCCAGCTGGAAACCACCGACCAGCTCAACGCCGAAGTGGCCACCGTGCTCAACGTCAGCGAAGACCACATGGACCGTTACAGCGGCCTGCCGGCCTATCACCTGGCCAAGCACCGGATCTTCCGTGGCGCGCGGCAAGTGGTGGTGAACCGCCAGGATGCCCTGAGCCGTCCGCTGATCGGCGAAGGTTTGCCGTGCTGGACCTTCGGCTTGAACAAGCCTGACTTCAAGGCCTTCGGCCTGCGGGAAGAGAATGGCGAGAAATACCTGGCCTTCGAATTCCAGAACCTGATGCCGGTGCGTGAACTGAAAATCCGTGGCGCCCACAACCAGGCCAATGCCCTGGCGGCGCTGGCACTCGGTCACGCGGTCGGCTTGCCGTTCGACGCCATGCTCTCGGCCCTGCGTAGTTTTGCCGGCCTTGAGCATCGCTGCCAGTGGGTTCGCGAGCTGGATGGCGTTGGCTATTACAACGATTCCAAGGCCACCAACGTCGGTGCGGCACTCGCTGCCATCGAAGGTTTGGGTGCCGACATTCAAGGCAAGGTCGTGCTGATCGCCGGTGGCGACGGCAAAGGGGCCGACTTCAAGGACCTTAAAGGCCCGGTCGCTGCCAACTGCCGCGCCGTGGTGTTGATGGGCCGTGACTCCGGCTTGATCGCCGATGCCCTGGGCGACGCCGTACTACAGGTGCGCGCGCAGTCCCTGGACGACGCCATCGCCCAATCCAAAGCCTTGGCTCAGCCGGGCGATGTGGTGCTGCTGTCGCCTGCCTGCGCGAGTTTCGACATGTTCAAGAACTACGAAGAGCGCGGCCAGCTGTTCGCCCGCGCCGTGGAGGCCTTGGCATGAGTATCAATTTGCGCAACATCATCAAGCCGTACCCGTCGCCGATCATTACCGGGCGCGGTATCGACCTGGATTTCCCGATGCTCGCCGGCTGCCTCGCGCTGCTGGGGCTTGGCTTGGTAATGATTACCTCGGCGTCCTCGGAAGTGGCCGCGGTGCAGTCGGGCAACACCCTGTACATGATGATCCGTCACCTGGTGTACCTGGTGATCGGCCTTGGTGCGTGCATCGTCACCATGATGATCCCGATCGCCACCTGGCAGCGCCTGGGTTGGCTGATGCTGGTGGGCGCGTTCGGCCTGCTGGTGATGGTGATCCTGCCCGGCATCGGGCGTGAGGTGAACGGTTCGATGCGCTGGATTGGCTTCGGCGCGTTCAACGTGCAGCCGTCGGAAATCGCCAAGGTGTTCGTGGTGATCTACCTCGCCGGTTACCTGGTGCGGCGCCAGAAAGAAGTACGCGAAAGCTGGATGGGCTTCTTCAAGCCGTTCATCGTGCTGCTGCCCATGGCTGGCCTGTTGCTGATGGAGCCGGACTTCGGTGCCACCGTTGTAATGATGGGGGCGGCGGCGGCGATGCTGTTCCTCGGTGGCGTGGGCCTGTTCCGCTTCACCTTGATGGTGGTGCTGGCGGTGGCTGCCGTGACGATTCTGGTGCAGGCGCAACCCTACCGGATGGCGCGTCTGATTACCTTTACCGACCCGTGGTCCGATCAGTTCGGTTCTGGCTACCAACTGACCCAGGCGTTGATCGCCTTCGGTCGCGGCGAGTGGCTGGGCGTTGGCCTGGGCAACAGCGTGCAGAAGCAGTTCTACCTGCCGGAAGCCCACACCGACTTCGTGTTCTCGGTACTCGCCGAAGAGCTGGGCGTGGTCGGCTCGCTGTGCACCGTCGCGCTGTTCGTATTCGTGTGTGTTCGCGGCATGTACATCGGCTTGTGGGCTGAAAAGGCCAAGCAATATTTCGCCGCTTACGTGGCGTACGGCTTGTCGTTCCTGTGGATCGGCCAGTTCCTGATCAACATCGGGGTGAACGTCGGCCTGCTGCCGACCAAGGGCCTGACCTTGCCGTTCCTCAGTTACGGTGGCAGTTCGTTGGTGATTTGCTGCGCCTGTCTCGGGTTATTGCTGCGCATCGAGTGGGAGAGTCGAACCCACCTGGGCAGCGAAGAGATGGAGTTCAGCGAAAGCGACTTCGCCGAGGAGCCGAACCATGGGCGCTAATGTGCTGATCATGGCGGGCGGCACCGGTGGCCACGTGTTCCCGGCGCTGGCCTGTGCCCGCGAGTTCCAGAACCGCGGCTACACCGTGCATTGGCTCGGTACGCCCCGTGGCATCGAAAATGATCTGGTACCGAATGCCGGCTTGCCGCTGCATTTGATCAACGTCACCGGCCTGCGTGGCAAGGGCAAATTGTCCCTGCTCAAGGCGCCGTTCGTGTTGCTCAAAGCGGTGTGGCAGGCGCGCAAAGTGATCCGTGAAGTAAACCCGGTATGCGTGCTGGGTTTTGGCGGTTACGTGACGGGCCCTGGCGGTGTCGCGGCAAAACTCGCCGGCGTGCCGGTGATCGTCCACGAGCAGAACGCCGTGGCCGGCACCGCCAACCGTCTGCTGGTGCCCTTGGCTGCCCGGGTGTGCGAGGCCTTCCCGAAGACCTTTGGTGCCGCGGACAAACTGCGCACCACCGGCAACCCGGTGCGTACCGAACTGTTCATGGACATCGCCCGCCAGCCATTGGCCGGTCGCAAGGCGCACCTATTGATCCTGGGTGGAAGCCTGGGCGCCGAACCCTTGAACAAATTGCTGCCTGAAGCGGTGTCGCAACTCCCTGTGGAGCTGCGCCCGGAGATCTTCCATCAGGCCGGCAAGAACCACGATGAAGTGACCGCCACGCGCTACCGCGAAGCGGGTGTGGAGGCGAATGTGCAGCCCTTCATCAAAGACATGGCCCAAGCCTATGGCTGGGCCGACCTGGTGGTCTGTCGCGCCGGCGCGCTGACCGTCAGTGAACTGGCTGCCGCCGGTCTGCCGTCCTTGCTGGTGCCTTTGCCCCACGCGATCGACGATCACCAGACCCGCAACGCCGAATATTTGGCCGGGGAGGGCGCTGCCTTCCTGCTGCCGCAAAGAACGACTGGCGCCGCCGATTTGGCCGCACGCCTGACCGAGGTTTTGATGCAACCGGAACGACTGAACAGCATGGCGAGCACCGCAAGCCGCCTGGCCAAACCTGACGCAACCCGCACCGTGGTCGATATCTGCCTGGAGGTGGCTCATGGTTGAGAATCAGAAAGCCATGCCACAACCGGAAATGCGCCGCATCCGTCGCATCCACTTCGTCGGTATCGGCGGTGTGGGTATGTGCGGGATCGCCGAAGTGTTGCTGAACCTGGGTTACCAGGTGTCCGGCTCCGACCTGAAAATGTCGCCGGTCACTGAGCGCCTCGAGTCGTTTGGCGCGAAAATCTTCATCGGCCACCGTGCCGAGAACGCTGCTGAAGCCGATGTGCTGGTGGTCTCCAGTGCCGTGAACACCTCCAACCCGGAAGTGGCCACCGCCCTTGAGCGCCGCATTCCCGTGGTGCCGCGCGCCGAGATGCTGGCCGAGCTGATGCGCTACCGCCACGGCATTGCCGTCGCCGGTACCCATGGCAAGACCACCACCACCAGCCTGATCGCCTCGGTGTTCGCTGCCGGTGGCCTGGACCCGACGTTCGTGATCGGTGGCCGCCTGAATGCAGCCGGCACCAATGCACAACTGGGGACCAGCCGTTACCTGATCGCCGAAGCCGATGAAAGCGACGCCAGCTTCCTGCACCTGCAACCGCTGGTAGCCGTGGTGACCAACATCGACGCCGACCACATGGCGACCTACGACGGTGACTTCAACAAACTGAAGAAAACCTTCGTCGAGTTCCTGCACAACCTGCCGTTCTACGGTTTGGCCGTAGTGTGCCTGGACGATCCGGTGGTGCGCGAAATCCTGCCGCTGGTGAAGCGTCCTACCGTGACCTACGGCTTCAGCGAAGACTGCGACGTGCGCGCAATCAATGTGCGCCAGCAGGGCATGCAGACCTTCTTCACCGTGCTGCGCCCTGACCGCGAGCCGCTGGATGTCTCGGTGAACATGCCGGGCAACCACAACGTACTCAACTCCCTGGCGACCATCTGCATCGCCTCCGACGAAGGCGTCAGCGATGAAGCCATCGTCGAAGGTCTGTCGGGTTTTGCCGGTGTGGGTCGTCGCTTCCAGGTCTACGGCGAACTGCCGGTGGACGGCGGCAACGTGATGCTGGTGGACGACTACGGTCACCACCCGACCGAAGTCGCAGCGGTGATCAAGGCCGTACGCGGTGGCTGGCCGGAGCGCCGCCTGGTGATGGTGTACCAGCCGCACCGCTACAGCCGTACCCGCGACCTGTACGACGATTTCGTCAATGTGCTGGCGGACGCCAACGTGTTGCTGCTGATGGAAGTCTACCCGGCTGGTGAAGAACCGATCCCGGGTGCCGACAGCCGCAAGCTGTGCAACAGCATCCGTCAACGCGGCCAGTTGGACCCGATCTACATCGAGCGCGGTGTGGACCTGGCGCCGATCGTCAAGCCGCTGCTGCGCGCCGGCGACATCCTGCTGTGCCAGGGTGCCGGTGATATCGGCGGCCTCGCCCCTAAATTGCTGGCGAGCCCGCTGTTTGCCGCCCCACAGGGGAAGTCGAAATGACCACTGACTACGGCTCCCTGTTCTCCACCATTCAACCTGCCGACTTCGGCCGTGTTGCGGTGCTGTTCGGTGGCAAGAGTGCTGAGCGTGAAGTGTCGCTGAAGTCCGGCAATGCCGTACTGGAAGCGCTGCAAAGTGCCGGCGTGAATGCGTTCGGCATCGACGTGGGCGATGACTTCCTGTCGCGCCTGCAGGCCGAGAAAATCGATCGCGCCTTCATCATTCTTCACGGCCGTGGCGGTGAAGACGGCAGCATGCAAGGCCTGCTGGAATGCCTGGGCATTCCGTACACCGGCAGCGGCATCCTCGCTTCGGCGCTGGCCATGGACAAGTTGCGCACCAAACAGGTGTGGCACAGCCTGGGTATTCCGACCCCGCGTCACAGCGTGCTGTGCAGCGAAGACGATTGTATTTCTGCGGCCAAGGAACTGGGCCTGCCTTTGATCGTCAAACCAGCCCATGAAGGCTCCAGTATCGGCATGGCTAAAGTGAACTCAGCCGCCGAATTGATTGACGCATGGAAAGCGGCCAGTACCTACGATTCGCAAGTGTTGGTGGAACAGTGGATTCAAGGTCCCGAGTTCACCATCGCTACGCTGCGTGGCCAGGTATTGCCGCCTATCGCATTGGGCACGCCCCACACCTTTTACGACTACGACGCCAAGTACGTGGCTTCCGATACTCAGTACCGGATCCCGTGCGGCCTCGATGCAGCCAAGGAACAGGAATTGATGGACCTCACGGCGAAAGCCTGTGAGGCGCTGGGTATCGCCGGTTGGGCGCGGGCAGACGTGATGCAGGATGACCAAGGGAATTTCTGGTTCCTTGAAGTCAACACCGCACCCGGTATGACCGATCACAGCCTGGTACCTATGGCCGCTCGTGCAGCCGGTTTGGATTTCCAGCAGTTGGTGCTGGCGATCCTGGCAGCAAGCATTGAGCCTCGAGGCTAAGACCATGAACGGCGCATCGCTTCGTCATCAGCAACCCGCTCCCGGCCGCAAGCCGGTGCCGCGTGGTGCCAGCCGAATGGTGGCTAAAGAGCCGATGTCGGCGCGCATGCCGAAAGCCAATTTTGGCTTTCTCAAGGCGCTGTTCTGGCCGGTGATCCTGGTGGCGTTGGGGTTTGGTACGTACGAAGGCGCCCAGCGTCTGTTGCCGTATGCCGACCGGCCGATCACCAAGATCAGCGTGCAGGGCGATTTGAGCTACATCAGCCAGCAAGCCGTGCAGCAGCGAATCGCCCCGTTTGTGGCGTCGAGCTTCTTCACCATCGACCTGGCAGGCATGCGTTCCGAGCTGGAACAGATGCCATGGATTGCCCACGCCGAAGTGCGTCGCGTGTGGCCGGATCAGGTAACGATCCGCCTGGAAGAACAACTGCCTGTAGCCCGTTGGGGCGATGGACAGTTGTTGAACAACCAGGGCCAGGCGTTTGCGCCGCGAGAAGTGGCGAATTACGAGCACCTGCCGCAGTTGTTCGGGCCGCAGCGGGCGCAGCAGCAAGTGATGCAGCAGTACCAGGCGTTGAGCCAGATGCTGCGGCCGTTGGGCTTCTCGATTGCGCGACTGGAATTGCGCGAGCGGGGTAGCTGGTTTTTGACCACGGGTGCAGGCAGTTCCGGCCCGGGCATCGAGTTGTTGCTGGGACGCGGCAACCTGGTGGAAAAGATGCGCCGTTTTATCGCCATCTATGAAAAGACCTTGAAAGAACAGATTACGAACATTGCGAGCATCGACCTGCGTTACGCCAACGGCCTGGCCGTCGGCTGGCGGGCCCCTGCGGCGCCCACGGCAGCGCAACCTGCTGTCGCGAAGAATTAAGAAGAGGCAGGACCCATGGCAAACGTGCAAAGCGGCAAAATGATCGTCGGTCTGGATATCGGCACCTCCAAGGTGGTGGCGCTGGTAGGCGAGGTCGCGGACGACGGCACGCTGGAAATCGTCGGAATCGGCACGCATCCGTCCCGGGGCCTGAAGAAGGGCGTGGTGGTGAATATTGAATCCACCGTGCAATCGATCCAGCGCGCCATCGAAGAAGCGCAGCTGATGGCCGGTTGCCGGATTCACTCGGCATTCGTCGGTGTTGCCGGCAACCACATCCGCAGCCTGAACTCCCACGGCATCGTGGCGATCCGCGACCGCGAAGTCAGCTCGGCTGACCTGGAGCGGGTACTCGACGCAGCGCAAGCCGTGGCGATCCCGGCTGACCAGCGCGTGCTGCACACGCTGCCGCAGGACTACGTGATCGACAACCAGGAAGGCGTTCGCGAGCCCCTGGGCATGTCGGGCGTACGCCTTGAAGCCAAGGTTCACGTAGTGACCTGCGCCGTCAACGCGGCACAGAACATTGAAAAATGCGTGCGCCGCTGCGGCCTGGAAATCGACGACATCATTCTCGAGCAGTTGGCTTCGGCTTACTCGGTACTGACCGACGACGAAAAAGAACTGGGCGTGTGCCTGGTGGACATCGGCGGCGGTACCACAGACATCGCAATCTTCACCGAGGGTGCGATCCGTCACACCGCCGTGATCCCGATTGCCGGTGACCAGGTGACCAACGACATCGCCATGGCGTTGCGCACACCGACCCAGTACGCCGAAGAAATCAAGATCCGTTATGCCTGCGCCCTGGCCAAGCTGGCCGGTGCCGGTGAGACCATCAAGGTGCCGAGCGTGGGCGACCGTCCACCGCGCGAACTGTCGCGCCAGGCGTTGGCCGAAGTGGTCGAGCCGCGCTACGACGAACTGTTCACCCTGATCCAGGCTGAACTGCGCCGCAGCGGCTACGAAGATTTGATCCCGGCCGGCATCGTGCTGACCGGTGGCACCTCGAAGATGGAAGGCGCGGTCGAACTGGCCGAGGAAATCTTCCACATGCCGGTCCGCCTGGGCGTGCCCCATGGCGTGAAAGGCCTGGGCGACGTGGTGCGCAACCCGATTTATTCCACAGGTGTGGGCTTGCTGTTGTACGGGCTGCAAAAGCAGACCGACGGCATCTCCCTGTCGGGCCCGAGCAACCGCGACAGCTACAGAAGCGACGACGAAGCGAAAGCGCCGTTGTTCGAGCGGTTGCAGGCTTGGGTGAAAGGCAATTTCTAAAGATTTACCGCAACACCGTTTCAAGTAGTAGGCGAAAAAACTAGAGAAATGAAAGGAGAGGGAAAATGTTCGAACTCGTAGACAACATCCCCGCAAGCCCGGTCATCAAAGTGATCGGCGTCGGCGGTGGCGGCGGCAACGCTGTCAACCATATGGTCAAGAGCAACATTGAAGGCGTTGAATTCATCTGCGCCAACACTGACGCCCAGGCCCTGAAAAGCATCGGTGCACGCACCATCCTGCAATTGGGCACAGCCGTGACCAAGGGCCTGGGTGCCGGCGCGAATCCGGAAGTCGGCCGTCAAGCCGCCCTGGAAGACCGCGAGCGCATTGCTGAAGTGCTGCAAGGCACCAACATGGTGTTCATCACCACGGGCATGGGCGGTGGTACCGGTACCGGTGCTGCGCCGATCATTGCCGAAGTGGCCAAGGAAATGGGGATCCTGACGGTTGCCGTCGTGACTCGTCCGTTCCCGTTCGAAGGTCGCAAGCGCATGCAGATCGCCGATGAAGGCATCCGTCTGCTGTCCGAAAGCGTCGACTCGTTGATCACCATTCCCAACGAGAAGCTGCTGACCATCCTCGGTAAGGACGCCAGCCTGCTGTCGGCTTTCGCCAAGGCTGACGATGTACTGGCCGGTGCCGTTCGCGGTATCTCCGACATCATCAAGCGTCCGGGCATGATCAACGTCGACTTTGCCGACGTACGTACCGTGATGAGCGAAATGGGCATGGCGATGATGGGCACTGGCTGCGCCAGCGGTCCGAACCGTGCACGCGAAGCTACCGAAGCGGCCATCCGCAACCCGTTGCTGGAAGACGTGAACCTGCAAGGCGCACGCGGCATCCTGGTGAACATCACCGCCGGTCCTGACCTGTCCCTGGGTGAGTACTCCGACGTGGGTAGCATCATCGAAGCCTTCGCTTCCGAGCACGCCATGGTCAAGGTCGGTACGGTTATCGATCCGGACATGCGCGACGAACTGCACGTGACCGTGGTTGCTACCGGCCTGGGTGCAAAAATCGAGAAGCCTGTGAAGGTGATCGACAATACCGTCCATACCAGCCACGCCAGCCAGCAAGCTGCCGCTCCAGCGCCTGCGCGCCAGGAACTGCCGTCTGTGAACTATCGTGACCTGGATCGTCCGACCGTGATGCGCAACCAGGCTCAGGCCGGTGCTGCTGCGTCCCGTAGCCCGAATCCGCAAGATGACCTGGACTACCTGGACATCCCGGCTTTCCTGCGTCGTCAGGCCGATTAATGGAATGTATCAGGGCTATGAAGGTGATTGGTGTTCAGCAAAGGTCTGGTCTGCTATTATCGCCAGCCTTTGTTGATACCAGTTCGCAATTTGCGCTGAAGCGGTCCAAGCCATGATTAAACAACGCACCCTGAAGAATATTATCCGTGCCACAGGTGTAGGTCTGCACTCCGGGGAGAAGGTATACCTGACCCTCAAGCCCGCACCTGTCGACACCGGCATCGTGTTTGTTCGTGCCGACCTGGACCCTGTGGTGCAGATTCCTGCTCGCGCGGAAAATGTTGGCGAAACCACGATGTCGACCACGTTGGTCAACGGTGACGTCAAAGTGGACACGGTGGAGCACTTGCTCTCGGCCATGGCCGGTCTGGGCATCGATAACGCCTACGTCGAGCTCTCCGCGTCCGAAGTCCCAATCATGGATGGCAGCGCCGGACCCTTCGTATTCTTGATTCAATCTGCCGGCCTGGAAGAACAGGACGCAGCCAAGAAGTTCATTCGCATTCTGCGGGAAGTGACAGTAGAAGACGGCGACAAGCGCGCCACCTTCGTCCCGTTCGAAGGCTTTAAAGTGAGCTTTGAGATCGATTTCGATCACCCGGTATTCCGTGACCGCACCCAAAGTGCAAGCGTGGATTTTTCCAGCACTTCGTTCGTAAAAGAAGTCAGCCGCGCCCGTACCTTTGGTTTCATGAGTGACATCGAGTACCTGCGCAAGCACAACCTCGCACTCGGCGGCAGCGTTGAAAACGCCATTGTGGTCGACGCGGATGGTGTACTGAACGAAGACGGCCTTCGTTATGAAGACGAATTCGTGAAGCACAAGATCCTCGATGCAATCGGTGACCTCTACCTGCTGGGCAATAGCCTGATAGGCGAGTTCAAAGGCTTCAAGTCGGGCCACGCCCTTAACAACCAGTTGCTGCGCAAGTTGATTGAGCAGACAGATGCTTGGGAAGTCGTGACCTTCGAAGATGCCAGCACCGCACCGATCTCTTACATGCGTCCCGTCGCGGCGGTGTAAGTAACAACTCTCTTTCCTTTTGTTTTTAAAGGCTGCCTTCGGGTGGCCTTTTTTTTGATCGTTCCCACGCTCTGCGTGGTAACGCCTCCTGTGACGCTCCGCGTCACGGCTTTAAAGCGCCGGCATCAACAACGCGATTACGCCCGGTATGCTTGGCCTCATACAGCGCCTGGTCGGCGTTGAGCAGTAATTCCTCCAGCGTGGTACGGCTGTTTTTGGTCCAGGTACTGAGGCCAATGCTGACGGTAATCGGCACCGTATCCCCGCCCACCCGCGGCAGGTGTTCGACGCTGCTGCGGATATGTTCAGCAATCACCAGCGCACCCTGGCTGTCGGTATGCGGCAGCACCACCGCAAATTCCTCGCCGCCATAGCGGGCCGCGAGATCGGCAGGGCGGCGGATATTGCCCTCGATCACCTGCGCCACCGTACGCAATGCCTCGTCGCCACCTTGATGGCCATGTCGGTCGTTGAACCCCTTGAAGTGGTCCACATCAATCATCAGCACCGTCAACGGCTCGGCTGAACGCTGGGCGCGGTCCCATTCCAGGCGCAGGCGCTGGTCCAGGGTGCGGCGGTTGGCCAGGCCGGTGAGAGCGTCGGTGGCTGCCAGTTCTGACAGCACCTGCTCGGCGCGGTGACGCCTGCGCAGTTCCATGCAAAGCATCCCGGTCAGCCACAGCAGGCCAATGCACAAAACCCCGGTGGCCCCGCTGATCAATAGCGCCGCACGCCGCCAGGGTGCAAATATGTCATCCGTGGACAGGCCCACCACGACGATCAGCGGTAAATTCCCCACCGTGGAGAAGGTATAGAGGCGGTTCTCCTCATCCACACTGGAGGTGCCACGAAAGTTGCCGTCGCGCTCTTTCAGTATGCGCGCGACGTTGGGGCGCTGACTGAGGTCCTTGTCGATCATGTCCCGTTCCAGCAACGGCTGTTGGGCCAGCAGGATGCCTTGCTGGTTGATCAGGTTGATGGTGCTGTCGTTGCCGATATTCAGGCTGCGGAACAGTTGCTGGAAATACGACAGGCGCATGGAGGCCACGGCCACCCCGAGGAATCGCCCGTCGGGCCCGGAGACCCTGCGGCTGAATGCGATGCGCCATTGGTCGTCGCACACGCAGCGCGCCATGAAGGGCCGGCTGATGAACAGGCCCAGGTCGGGATTCTGCCGGTGGGCCTGAAAGTAATCACGGTCGGCGAAGTTGGCCGGTTTGGGCGTCAGCAGCGAGGAGTCGGCAATCACCTCGCCGTTCTTGTCCAGCAGCAGGATGTCACCCTTGTAAGGCGCCGCTTCCGATCGATCAAACAGCACCAGGTGGCGGATGCTGGCCGACACTCCGGCCAAATCACTGCGTTCGGTGGCCGCGATCAGGCCTTTGATCGATAAGTCGTACAGCTCGACGTTGCGCAGCACGTCGGCATCGATCAGTTGGGTGATGTTATTGGCCGTGCGCTGGGCCGCCTGCAAGGTGTTGGCGTGCTCGCGGGTCAGCAGCACCGCGACTACCAACATGATCAGCAGCACCGTGACGCAACTGCCGATGATCAGCAGCAGCTCCGGACGGTGGGTCGGGCGGGGCGGGCGGGTGGTGCTTGGGCTCATCGGGCGTACTTCTGCTTCGAGGGTGCCCTTAGCGTAGTTGCTGATAACAGCTCATGTGGCCTGGCTGTCAACCGTGCGGTTGCGCCCGGAGTGCTTGGCGTCATACAGCGCCCGGTCGGCACTCAGCAGCAGCTCTTCCAGTGAACCACGGCGGCGTTTGTCCCAGGTACTGAGGCCGATGCTGACGGTGACCGACAACGCATCCCCGTCAGCCGGTGGCAAGTGCTCGACCGCGCTGCGGATATGCTCGGCGATGATGCTCGCACCGTCGCTGTCGGTGTCCGGCAGGATCACTGCGAACTCTTCGCCGCCGTAACGGGCCGCCAGGTCGGCGGGGCGACGAATATTGCTGCCGATGACCCGGGCGACGTTGCGCAGTGCCTCATCACCGCCTTGGTGGCCATGGCGGTCGTTGAAGGCCTTGAAGTGGTCGACGTCGATCATCAGCAAGGCCAGCGGCTCGCCCGAGCGTTGTGCGCGCTCCCATTCCAGGCGCAGGCGCTGGTCGAGGGTGCGGCGGTTGGCCAAGCCGGTGAGGGCGTCGGTGGCCGCCAGTTCCGACAACACCTTCTCGGCGCGATAGCGGCGGCGCAGTTCCCGGCGCAGCATCCAGGTCAGCCACAGCAGGCCTATACACAGCACGCCGGTGGCGCCACTGATCAGCACGGTGGCACGTCTCCAGGCGGCAAACACGTCATCGTTGGACAGCGCCACTACCACAATCAGCGGCAGCGCGCCGACGCTGGTGAAGGTGTACAGCCGTTGCTTGCCACTGATGGAGGAGACGCCGCTGAAGCTGCCGCTGCCTTCGCGCAGCATTCTTTTGAAGTTTGGCCGCATGCTCAGGTCTTTGTTGATCATGTCGCTTTCGAGCAGAGGCTGCTGGGCCAGGAGAATGCCGTCGTTGTTCAGCAGGTTGATGCTGCTGCCGCTGCCGATGCTCAGGCTATTGAACAGCTGGTCGAAATACGCCAGGCGCATGGTCGCCACCGCCACACCGGCAAACTCGCCATTGGGCCCGGGCACCCGACGGCTGAACGCAATACGCCAGACCTGATCGCACTCGCAACGAATCTTGAAGGGCCGGCTGATGAACAATCCCGCGTTGGGGTTCTGCTGGTGGATCTGGAAATAGTCGCGATTGGCGAAATTGCGTGGCGTGGGCTTCAGCGTGGAGGAGTCGGCGGTGACCGTGCCGGCCTTGTCCAGCAGCAGGACCTCGCCTTTGAAAGGGGCGGCCGTGGACTGGTCGAACTGCACCATATGCAGGATGTCGGCCGAGACCAGGGGTAAGTCATGGCGGGTGGTCGCGACAATCAGGCCGTTCAGGGCCAGGTCGTAGAGTTCGACGTTGCGCAATACATCGGCGTTGATCAACTGGGTGATATTGGTGGTGGAGCGCTGGGCCGTCAGCAGGGCGCTGGCGTGTTCGCGAATCAGCAGTGTGGCAACAATGATCACGATCAGTACGACCGTAAGGCCGCTGCCCAGAATCAATAAAAGCTCCGGGCGTGCAGGCGGGGTGAAGGTGCGGCGTTGACTCATGGGACTGACTTCGGCACTCAAGATGCTGGCAGTTTAGTTCCATGTTGTGAAAAATAAGTCGTCGCCGCTAAAAGAATGCCTGAAGGTTAAAAAACGTCGATCGGGTAGTCGACGATTACCCGGTATTCATCCACGTCCCGGTCCACTGCCCCGTAGCCATTGCCGCCGCGATTGGTTGCCCATTGCAGGCGCACGGCCAAATCTTTGGCCTTGCCGTCTTGCACCACGTACTTGAGGTCGATGTCCCGTTCCCAGTGCTTGGCGTTCTTGCCGTCCGCGCTGTACCAGGATGAGTAGCCACGGCTGTCCGGATCTACCGTGGTCAGGTCGGTCTTGCCGCTGATGTACGACACCGCCGAGGTCAGGCCCGGCAGGCCCAGCCCGATAAAGTCATAGGCGTACTTGAGCTTCCATGAGCGCTCGTTGGGGCCGTTGAAGTCCGAGTATTGCTGGGAGTTGTCCAGGTAGATGCTGTCGCCCTGGCTGATGTAGTCGAACGGCGTGTTGCCGTTGACCCGCTGGTAGGCGGCGGTGACGCTGTGATTGCCCACGCCGACGGTGAAATGCAGGCTGTAGGTGTTGTTGTCGATGTTACCCAGCAGGGCTTTGCCGGTGTCCTGGGTGTGATAGTAGTGCAGACCCGGGTTCAAGCTGACCAGTTCGTTCAGTTGCCAGGTGTAGTCCAGGTCGTAGTAGTACTGGTTCCAGATGTCCTTGAGTTCGGACGCGTACAGGTTGCTGGTCAGCCCCGGCAGGCCGCTGAAGGACACGCCGGCCCAGTCCAGGTGCTGGCTGTCTTCACCGTCGGGCAAGGCGCCGTAGCTGGTGCCGATGCGTCGGTGGCCGCTCTGGTTGTAGAGCTTGGTGAAGCTGGCCTGGCCGCCTTCGAACATCCAGCCGTCCAGGCTGTGGTTGGTCAGGCTCACGCCGCGAAAGGTCTGGGGCAGCATGCGGGTCATGCCACCGGCAATCACCGGGTTATTGAGGAACAGGTCGCCGGCTTTCAGCTCGGTGTCGAAGGCGCGCATTTTCAGGGTGGCGCCGGCGGTGGAGAACGAGCCGGGGGCTTTACCGTTGCCGGAGCTCACCGGCAGGATGCTGGAACCGTCGGTGCCGCCACCGCCGTCGAGCTTGAGGCCGAGCATGGCGTTGGCGTCCAGGCCAAAGCCGACGATGCCTGGGGTGTAGCCGGATTCAAAAATCCCGGTGATGCCCTGGCCCCATTCCTTGCTGTCATCGGTGTGAATGTTGCGGCGGTCGCGGTTCATGTAGTAGTTGCGGGTGTTGATCTTGAAGCTGGAACCTTCGACGAAACCGTCGGTGGCCGGGGTGTCTGCCGCGTGGGCAAGGGGAACGATCGTTGCAGCAATCGCGAGGAATAACGGGGTGAACGTCAGCGAGGTTTTCACCGGTGGAGCTCCTTTGGGTCAATCGAAACCGGCCAGTGTTGTTGGGGTTCCTGGCCTTTTTTCAGCGCAAAAAAAAGCCGCTGAACTCAGCGGCTTTAAGACAGATTCCCAGTGTAGAGCCCTGGAAATAAGTCGAGGGAAATCGGGGGAGAGCGGGTCGGTCTTAACCGCTGCGCTCGTCGATGCGACAAATTAGCGCAGGTGAGCGGTGTGATACAGAGTGTAACAAGATAATGACTGTTGCCCAAATCGCAACAGTCTGGCGTTGCGGGTGTGGGGCGTCCTGACAACCCCTACCCAAGAATGTTAGCGTGCTTGCCATTCCCACGTAGTCGATGAGCCCGCCTTCCATGAAAAAGACTGTCCTCGCCTTCAGCCGCGTCACCCCGGAAATGATCGAACGCCTGCAACAGGATTTCGATGTCATCGCCCCCAACCCCAAGCTGGGCGACATCAATGCCCAGTTCAACGAAGCCTTGCCCCATGCCCATGGCCTGATCGGCGTAGGCCGCAAGCTGGGCCGCGCGCAACTGGAAGGCGCGAGCAAACTGGAAGTGGTTTCCAGCGTGTCGGTGGGCTACGACAACTACGACTTGGCGTACTTCAATGAGCGCGGGATCATGCTTACCAACACTCCGGACGTGCTCACCGAAAGCACCGCGGACCTGGCGTTTGCCCTGCTGATGAGCAGCGCCCGCCGCGTCGCCGAACTGGACGCCTGGACCAAGGCCGGGCAGTGGAAAGCCAGCGTCGGCGCGCCGTTGTTTGGCTGTGATGTACATGGCAAGACCCTGGGCATCGTCGGCATGGGCAACATTGGCGCGGCCATCGCCCGTCGGGGTCGCCTGGGGTTCAATATGCCGATTCTGTACAGCGGCAACAGCCGCAAGATCGAACTGGAACAGGAACTCGGCGCGCAATTTCGCAGCCTCGACCAGTTGCTGACCGAAGCCGACTTCGTCTGCCTGGTGGTGCCGCTGAGTGAGAAAACCCGCCACCTGATCAGCCATCGCGAGCTGGGTTTGATGAAGTCCAGTGCGATCCTGGTGAACATCTCCCGTGGCCCGGTGGTGGATGAGCCGGCGCTGATCGAGGCCCTGCAAAACCAGACCATCCGTGGCGCCGGCCTGGATGTGTACGAGCAGGAGCCGCTGTCCGAGTCGCCGCTGTTCCAGCTGAGCAATGCCGTGACCCTGCCGCACATCGGTTCGGCCACCAACGAGACCCGCGAAGCCATGGCCAACCGTGCCCTGGAAAACCTACGCAGTGCGCTGTTGGGCCAGCGTCCGCAGGATTTGGTGAACCCGCAGGTGTGGAAGGGCTGATCACTGCTTGTTGTAGGTAGGCGCGAGCTTGCTCGCGAAGAACCTGAAGGCCATGTGTTTATTCAGGCTGTCCGCGTTATCGTTGACGTTCTTCGCGGGCAAGCCGGCTCCTACAGTTTTCAGCGTGCGAGTCGATAACGGTCTATAGATCGTCATTCGTGATCCACAGAAGGTTTTTATGTCCACCACCAAAGCTCGCGCAGACTCACTCTCGCTTCTGCTCTTTACCTTGCGCAGTGGCAAGCTGATGGCGATCAACCTGTTGAAAGTCAGTGAAATCATTCCCTGCCCGCCGCTGACCAAGCTGCCGGAGTCGCACCCCCACGTCAAAGGCATCGCCACCTTGCGCGGCGCCGCCTTGTCGGTGATTGACCTGAGCCGGGCACTGGGGGAAATGCCCCTGCAAGACCCCGACGGTGGCTGCCTGATCGTCACCGATGTCAGCCGTTCCAAGCAGGGCCTGCATGTGCAGGCGGTGAGCAAGATCGTGCACTGCCTGACCACCGACATTCGCCCGCCGCCGTTTGGCTCGGGCGGCACGCGTTCGTTTATCACCGGTGTGACCCAGGTCGAAGGCGCCCTGGTGCAAGTGCTGGACATCGAAAAAGTCATCCACGGTATCGCCCCGGCGCAGATCGAAGCGGCGCCCACCGACCTGACCATGGAAGAAGCCGAAGTGCTGGGCAACGCCCGAATCCTGGTGGTGGACGACAGCCAGGTGGCCCTGCAGCAATCGGTGCACACCCTGCGCAACCTCGGCCTCACCTGCCACACGGCCCGCAGTGCCAAGGAGGCGATTGACCGTTTGCTGGAACTGCAAGGCACCGTCGAGCAAATCAACGTGGTGGTCTCGGACATCGAAATGTCCGAAATGGACGGCTATGCCTTCACCCGTACCCTGCGGGAAACCCCGGACTTCCAGGACCTCTATGTGCTGCTGCACACCTCCCTGGACAGTGCGATGAACAGCGAAAAAGCCCGCCTGGCCGGCGCCAACGCGGTGCTGACCAAGTTCTCCTCCCCCGAACTGACCAAGTGCCTGGTGGTCGCCGCCCAGACCGTGGCACAGCAGGGCCTCTGACCTGTGGGAGCGTATTTTCAGCTGCTGCGCCGCGACCTCACCGGCAGCCTGCCCGCGCCGCAATGGCCGGCGGACATCCAGCTGGATCATTACCACGAAGCCATGGCTCCGGCGATTCACGCGGTATTGAGCCTGGCCCAGGAACAAGGCGGCGGACGGGTCGGTTCCCTTGAGCATTGGCGTCAGCAGTTCGTTACCGATGCCGAGTTCGATCCAAAACTGTGCCTGGTGGCGAGTAACGCCAGCGGCATCCTGGGTGTGTCCCAATGCTGGACCAGCGCCTACATCAAGAACCTGGCTATTCACCCCTGTGCCCAGGGCATGGGGTTGGGCCGGGCGTTATTGCTGCACACCTTCCAGGTGTTCAAGCAACGGGGCGAGGCGTTTGTCGACCTCAAGGTGCTGGAGTCCAACCTGCGGGCCCGCCGCCTGTATGAAAATGCCGGCATGGTGTTTGTGCTTCGGGACCTCGTCCCCGAAGACTGAGGACGCTGGCGCATAACTTGCTTTGCACAGAGGCAGAACGGTGAACAGAGGCAAAAACCCGCCACCGTTCATGAGTGCCTTCTGACCTTGCCTGGTGACAGATCCTCCATGAATACCCACTTTTCCTGCGTCGGTTGCGGCAAATGCTGCACTGACCACCATGTGCCCCTGACCCTCGAAGAAGCCCGCCGTTGGGCGGCTGACGGCGGTAATGTCATCGTGCTGGTGGAGGGTTTCCTGGGCACCGGCCTTGGCCTGCCCGAGTTGCAGCGCGAGCATGCACAACGCCGTTCCGCCATCGTGCCCAGCGGCAATACCGAAGCGTATGTGGCCATCACCTTTGCCGCCTATAACGCCGGGCGCTGCCGGAATCTTGACGAGGACAACCGTTGCCGCATTTACGAGCGGCGGCCGTTGGTGTGCCGCATCTACCCGATGGAGATCAACCCGCACATCCCGCTGAACCCGAGCGCCAAGGACTGCCCGCCGGAATCCTGGGAGCAGGGGCCGGCGCTGATCGTGGGGGGCGAGTTGATGGACAAGGAACTGGCCGAGTTGATCAGCCGGTCACGCCAGGCTGATCGCGACGATATCCAGGCCAAGGAAGCGGTGTGTGGGTTGCTGGGCATCCATACCACAGCACTCAAGGGCGATGGATTTACCGCATACCTGCCGGACATGGGCCTGTTTGCCCAGGCGATCGAATTGGCGACCCAAGAGGCCGTGCCGGCCAATGAGTGGGTGTTTCATGTGTCCGGGATGGATATTGCCGAGCAGTTGCTGGACGCCGGCGCCCGGATTGCCACCGAGGTGCCGGCCAACTATGCGTTCATTTCGTTGCGGGTGGCTTGAGCTAAACGCTGGCCAGGCACTCGATCTCAACCCGGGCATCCAGTATTAATCCGCCCGCTGCAAAGGTCGTCCGAGTAGGAAGACGATCCGCTGGAAAGTAGCGGGCATAGACGGTATTCATGGCCGCGAAGTCGTTGATGTCGGCAAGGATCACCGTGCATTTGGCGACCCTGTCCATGCCCAGCCCTTTGTCCTTGAGTGTGCTGCGTAATGTTTCCAAGGCCTTGGCTGTTTGTGCGCCAATGCCTCCGTTGACCAGTTTGCCGCGCTCATCGAGTCCCAGCAGCCCGGAGATGTAGAGGGTTTGCCCCACTTGTACCGTTTGCGAGAAAGGCAATCCACCCTCGGCCTGCGTGTACAACATCGGGACTGGGTCGCTGTTTGAAGCCTGCAGATAACGCTGGGTAATCAGCGAGTACTGGCCACTGTCTTTCAAGCGTTGCAGCGCCTGGTTCAGCGCCATGCGCAGGTCGGGTTCGTTCTTGCGAACCCCGATGGCGACGCCACTGCCGAGCATTTCATCGACAATGCCCAAGCCCGCGAACTCAAAATCGGCACCCTCGGGCTTTTTCAGCAACGCGTCGGAGATCTCGATGGTGTCTTGCAGGGTTGCGTCGATATCGCCTGCCAGAAGGCTGCTGATCAGCTCGGCATTCAGGTTGAAACTGCGTACCACCACGTCATGGGGTACCCACCGCGCCAAGGCATAGGCTTCTCGGCTGGTGCCCGCCAGGACGCCAATCCGTTTGCCTTGAAGTGCTTTGGGATCAGGCACAAGCCCAAGACGTTTGCGGGCGACCAGCCTGGTTTCCAGAGGGTAGAGATTATCGGTGAAGTCGATTTTCTGCCGCCGTGCCGGGGTAGCCGACATGGGCATGATCGCATCGAATCGACGCGCCTCGAGTGCTGCCAGGTTGGTTGCATAATCTTGATCGACCCACACGCAACGCGCCTTGAGTTCGGCACACAGAGCGTTGCCCAGCTCTATGTTCAGCCCGACCAGCTCACCTTGGGCATTGCGGCTTTCAAACGGCGGTACCAGCGCCTCAACTCCGAAGCGTATCTCGGTCAGCCCTTTTTCTGTCGCGGAGGTTACAGAGCACAAGGTGCCTGTGACCGCAGATAAAACCAGTGCCAATAGCATTCTCAGGGATGTCATTTGCCTGTCCTGTAGGAAGAAAAGTGGAGGGGCCTCTGGCCCCGTTACCGGCGCCTGCCCCCCCAGGGAGCTTCAACAGCCACACCCAGGCCTTCAATCAAGGCGCTTCCTTTCTTCCCGTAGGATTTGACTCAAAATCCAGTCGGAGTTTTTTGGCCTAGCGCCGCTTGCCCCAGAATTCCTCCGCCAGCCGCCGCAAGTCATCCGCCAGCCCCGCCACGTCTCCTGAGCTGAGTTGGCTCTGCTGGCCTGCGTTGACGGTCACTTCCCCGGCATTGCGAATGCCGATGATGTTGCGGTTGATGTCCTCGCTGACCGCGCTTTGCTCTTCCACCGCCGCCGCAATCTGCTGGCTCATGGCGGTAATCTGCGTCACCCGCTGGCTGATCCCGTCCAACGCGGCGGCAGCGCGTTGGGCCTGGTCGACGCTGGCCTCGACATGCTGGCTGCTTTGCGCCATGGCCTGCACCGCATCCCGGGCGCCGCCTTGCAGGGTGCTGATCATGCGCTGGATTTCATTGGTCGACTGCTGCGTACGCTGGGCCAGCCCACGTACTTCATCGGCTACCACGGCAAACCCGCGTCCCTGTTCTCCGGCCCGTGCGGCTTCAATGGCGGCATTGAGCGCCAGGAGGTTGGTCTGCTCGGCAATCGCCCGGATCACTTCCAGCACCCCGGAAATATCGCCGCTGTGGCTTTCCAGTTGATGGATCACGTCGGTGGCGCGCGCCAGTTCCTGGGATAACCGCAGCACCGCGTCGCGGCTTTCATCCACCCGTTGATGACCTTCCCGGGTCTCGCTGCCGGCCTGGTCAGCGGCCTTGGAGGCCTGCAGCGCATGCTCGGCAACTTGCGCCACGCTGGCGGCCATTTGATTGATTGCGGCGGCGACCTGGTCCGTCTGGGACTGTTGGCCGAGGCTGCTGGTGTGGCTGCTGTCCAGTTGTTGCACCAGCGCTGCGGCGTGCCCGGACAGGCGTTGCGAGGCATCGCCAATCCGGCCCACCACCGCGCCCACCTGGGCTTCCAGCATCTGCATGGCGAACTCGATGCGCCCGAACTCATCCCCGCGTCCGGTGTAGATCGCCTGGCTCAGCGGGTTGTCGGCAATCAACCGGGCCCGCCGGTTCAACTGTGCGAGGGGTCGCAACAAACCATGCACGCCCGTCACCCCCACGGCACACACCGCCGTGACCGCCAGCAGTTGCCAGGTCAGCGGATAAGTTGCCAGCCCAAGGCCCAAGGCCCAGGTTGCGGCGCAGGCCCCCAAGACCCAGGCCGACAGCTTGAAGGTCGTGCCGACCACGGGCCGTGCTCGCCGAGTGCCGGCACGCAGCCGGGCATAGGCCCGCTCGGCCAGTTGCACCCGCCGCGCATCGGGCTTGGTGCGCACCGACTGATACTCCACCGTCACGCCGTCCCGGGTGACCGGCGTGGCGTAGGCACTGACCCAGTAGTGATCGCCGTTCTTGCAGCGGTTTTTCACCATGCCCATCCACGAGCGGCCGCTCTTCAACACCTGCCACATGTGCGCAAAGGCAGCGGGTGGCATGTCCGGGTGACGCAGCAGGTTGTGCGGCGTACCCAACAACTCCTCGCGGGTGTAGCCGCTGATATCGATGAAGTCCTGGTTGGCGTAGGTAATTGTGCTAGTCAGGTCGGTGGTCGAGAGGATATTGGCGTCGGGGGCAAAGTCCACATTTCGACCGGTGACCGGCAAATTGATCTTCATGGAAACGCGCGCTCGTGATTGTTGGAGGAGTCGGCAGGGCGTCGACTCTAAGCGCACGGGTTGGGCAAATACTGATCCAGCTCATGTTCGGTGCAATTAATTGGCCACTACTGCCTGGCGGGCAGAGCATCAAGCCGGTAGGGCTCGAGGATGCGCTGGTACTCGCCGCTTTGCTTCAGTTGCTCAAGGGCACAATTGAGGGTGTTGCGCAATGCCGTATCGGGCTTGCGCAACGCAATCCCCACGCCATTACCCAACAGTTCGGCAGAGATGGCGGGGCCGAGGAAGTCGAAATTCTGGCCCTCGGGGGTGTCGAGCAGCGCCTCACGGATTTCCACCATACCTTGCAAGGTGGCATCGATGTCCCCCGCCAACAGGCTGCGGATCAGTTCGTCGTTGCGCCAGAAACCCTTGATGATGACGCCTTTCGGCGCCCACTTCGACAGGGCAAAGGCTTCGCGGTTGCTGCCCACCAGCACGCCCACGCGCTTGCCCTTCAGCGACTTTGGAGTTGGCTTTAAACCTGATTTCCTGCGGGCCACCAGACGCGTGGTGATCGGATAAAGGTCATCGGTGAAATTTACCTGCTGGTGCCGCCTCGACGTTGGGGCCATGCCCATGATTGCGTCGAATTGCCTGGCTTCAAGGGCAGGGTAATTTTCCACCAGGATCTGGTCGACCCAGGTGCACCGCACATTGAGCTGTATGCACAGGGCGTTGCCCAATTCGATGTTCAACCCGACCAGTTGGCCTTGTTGATTGCGGCTTTGGAAAGGAGGGAATTGTGCGGCGACGGCGAAACGAATTTCGCGCCGTGGTTGATCACTGGCCGCAGTGGTGGAGAAAACGCTGACCATCAGCGACAACAGCACGACACGGGTGCGTATAGGAACCACGGGGACGTCCTTTTCCGGAAAACCAGCTTTACCCCGCCTGGCCCCGAGCGAAAGCGTCGGGGCAGGTGGGTGTCGTGCAAGCTTTCAAGAATTGGCCGCAGGCCTACAAGGCGAAACTTCAGTAACTGTTGTAGGCATAAATCGTCATTGCGAAGGATTTATTACCGGTCAGCGCTTGCCCATCGAGCGACGGGTGCCGGGTGGTGCCATGCCCGGGCTCTTGGTATGGCCGTTCTTCGCGCCATTTTTGTACCACGGCTGGCTGGCGTTTTTCGCCCCGGCCAGTTCGCCCGGCTTGAATGGAAACTTGAATGCCGGGATCTCGGCCTTGGTTTCGCCTTCGACGCTGTCAGGGTTGGCCTGTTGGTCGATGTCGACCGCTTCAACAGCGGGTTGTGTCGGGGAATTCATGGAAGCTCCGGGGGAGTACTGAAAATGACGCGGGCCCGACTTGCAGGCCACACCGTCGCGCAGTATACCTGCGCGCCTCGGATCTTTAACCACTGCTCGTACGAATGGTCGGACTTTACTGACGGCGCTGTCAGTTAGCAGTCACTTTGCTGACCGGGTTGGCGGGCTATAAAGAACCTTCATTCTTCCGATCCTTTGCCCTGGCGCCTCACCCCATGCACATTCAACGAAAACCTGCCTTGATCGTGGGCGTCCTTGTGGTACTGGCCGTGGTTGCCTGGGTGGTGACCCGCCCGGCCAAGACCAAACTGACTGCGTCGGCAGCGATTCCAGTGCGTGTGATCAGCGTCAAACAGCAGGACATCCCGGGGTTTGTCAGCGGCATCGGCTCGGTGCTGTCGTTGCACAGCGTGGTGATTCGCCCGCAGATCGACGGCATCCTCACCAAATTGCTGGTCAAGGAAGGTCAACTGGTGAAGGCCGGTGACCTGCTGGCGACCATTGATGACCGCTCGATCCGCGCCAGCCTGGACCAGGCCAAGGCGCAACTGGGGGAAAGCCAGGCGCAACTGCAAGTCGCGCTGGTCAACCTCAAGCGCTACAAGGAACTGAGCATCGACGACGGCGTGTCCAAGCAGACCTATGACCAGCAACAAGCCCTGGTCAACCAGCTCAAGGCCACGGCACAAGGTAACCAGGCGGCCATTGATTCGGCCCAGGTACAGCTTTCCTACACGCAAATCCGCTCTCCGGTCACCGGGCGCGTCGGGATTCGCACGGTGGATGAAGGCAACTTCCTGCGCATGAGCGACACTCAGGGCTTGTTCTCCGTGACCCAGATTGACCCGATTGCCGTCGAGTTCTCCCTGCCGCAACAAATGCTGCCGACCCTGCAACGCCTGATCGCCGCGCAACTGCCCGCCGACGTCAACGCCTACATGGGCGCCGACACCGACGGCCAGACCGGCGACCTGCTGGGGGAAGGTCGCCTGAGCCTGATCGACAACCAGATCAGCGGCACCACCGGCACCATCCGCGCCAAGGCCGAGTTCAGCAACGGCGCGCAAAAACTCTGGCCGGGGCAACTGGTGACAATCCGCATCCAGACCGCCTTGCACAAGAACGCCCTGGTTGTGCCACCCACTGTGGTGCAGCGCGGGCTGGATTCGCACTTCGTGTACCGGCTCAAGGGTGACAAGGTAGAGGTGGTGCCGGTGCAGGTGCTGTATCAGAACAGCGACATGAACATCCTCCAGGGTGTGCAGGCCGGCGACGTGCTGGTCAGCGATGGTCAGTCGCGGCTCAAGGCTGGCGCTCAGGTCGACGTGCTCAAGGAACCGCCGCAGGTGATCCAGACCGTTGATGCCAAGGTGCAGCCATGAGTGGCAGTCACTCGCCGTCGGCCTGGTGCGTCGACCACCCGGTCGCCACCTTGCTGCTGACCTTCGCCCTGGTACTGCTCGGGATGATTGCTTTCCCACGGCTGGCCATCGCCCCACTGCCGGAAGCCGAGTTTCCGACGATCCAGGTCAGCGCCACGCTGCCCGGCGCCAGCCCGGACACCATGGCGTCCTCCGTGGCCACACCGTTGGAAGTGCAATTCAGCGCCATCCCCGGCATGACCCAGATGACCTCCAGCAGTGCCTTGGGCTCCAGCCTCCTGACCTTGCAATTCACCCTTACCAAGAGCATCGACACCGCCGCGCAAGAAGTGCAGGCGGCGATCAACACCGCGTCTGGCAAGCTGCCCAGCGACATGCCGAGCCTGCCGACCTGGAAGAAGGTCAACCCGGCGGACAGCCCGGTGCTGATTCTCAGCGTCAGCTCCGACAGCATGCCCAGCACCGAGCTGAGTGACTACGTGGAAACCCTGCTGGCCCGTCAGATCAGCCAGATTGACGGCGTCGGCCAGATCAACATCACCGGCCAGCAACGCCCGGCCATCCGGGTGCAGGCGTCGGCCGATAAACTCGCGGCCATCGGCCTGACCCTGGCAGACGTGCGCCTGGCGATCCAGCAGTCGAGCCTGAACCTGGCCAAGGGCGCGATCTACGGCGAGAACAGCGTGTCGACCCTGTCGACCAACGACCAGTTGTTCCATCCCGAGGATTACGCCCAACTGATCGTGTCCTACAAGAATGGGGCACCTGTACAGCTGCGGGATATCGCCAAAGTCGTCAACGGTTCGGAAAACGCCTACGTGCAGGCCTGGTCCGGCGACACGCCCGGGGTCAACCTGGTGATCTCCCGCCAGCCCGGCGCGAATATCGTCGAGACCGTGGACCGCATTCAAGCCGAGCTGCCACGCCTGCAAGCCATGTTGCCGGCCTCGGTGCAGGTCAGCGTATTGACCGACCGCACCAAGACCATCCGCGCGTCCCTGCACGAAGTGGAAGTGACCCTGCTGATCGCGATCCTGCTGGTGGTGGCGGTGATGGCGCTGTTCCTGCGCCAGTTGTCCGCCACGTTGATCGTGTCCAGCGTGCTCGGTGTGTCGCTGGTCGCCAGTTTTGCGTTGATGTACCTGATGGGCTTCAGCCTGAACAACCTGACCCTGGTGGCGATCGTGATCGCCGTGGGGTTTGTGGTGGACGATGCCATCGTGGTGGTGGAGAACATTCACCGCCACCTGGAAGCCGGCCTCGACAAGCGCGAAGCGGCGATCAAGGGCGCGGGTGAAATCGGTTTTACCGTGGTGTCCATCAGCTTCTCGCTGGTGGCGGCGTTTATTCCGCTGTTGTTCATGGGCGGTGTGGTCGGGCGGTTGTTCAAGGAGTTTGCACTGACGGCCACCTCGACCATCCTGATTTCGGTGGTGGTCTCACTGACCCTGGCGCCCACCCTGGCCGCGCTGTTCATGCGCGCCCCGACCCATCACGCCCATGACAAACCCGGCTTCAGCGAACGCCTCCTCGCCGGCTATGCGCGCAATCTGCGCCGCGCCCTGGCCCACCAACGCACCATGGCCGCGATCTTTATCGTGACCCTGGCGCTGGCCGTGGTCGGCTACGTGTTTATCCCCAAGGGTTTCTTCCCTGTACAAGACACCGGCTTCGTCCTCGGCACCAGCGAAGCGGCGGCCGACGTGTCGTTCCCGGACATGGTCGCCAAGCACAAGGCGATCGCCGAGATCGTCAAGGATGACCCGGCGGTGGAAGCGTTTTCCCATTCGGTGGGCGTGACCGGCAGCAACCAGACCATCGCCAACGGCCGGTTCTGGATTGCCTTGAAAGATCGCGGGGACCGCGACGTGTCGGCCAGCCAGTTTATCGACCGGATCCGCCCGAAACTGGCGAAAGTGCCGGGCATCGTGCTGTACCTGCGGGCTGGCCAGGACATCAACTTAAGCTCCGGCCCCAGCCGCGCCCAGTACCAGTACGTGCTCAAGAGCAACGACGGCCCGACCCTGAACACCTGGACCCAGCGCCTCACCGAAAAACTGCGGGCCAACCCAGCGTTCCGCGACCTGTCCAACGACTTGCAGCTCGGTGGCAGCATCACCCACATCAGCATCGACCGTCAGGCCGCCGCGCGTTTTGGGCTCACCGCCACCGATGTGGACCAGGCGCTGTACGACGCCTTCGGCCAGCGCCAGATCAACGAATTCCAGACCGAGATCAACCAGTACCAAGTGGTGCTGGAGCTGGACACCCAGCAACGCGGCAAGGCGGAAAGCCTGAACTACTTCTACCTGCGCTCGCCGCTGACCAACGAGATGGTGCCGCTGTCGGCGGTGGCCAAGGTCGACCCGCCTACCATAGGGCCCTTGTCCATCAGCCATGACGGTATGTTCCCGGCGGCCAACCTGTCGTTCAACCTGGCGCCGGGCGTCGCGTTGGGGGATGCGGTGATCATGCTCAACCAGGCCAAGAACGAAATCGGCATGCCGACTACCATCATCGGCAACTTCCAGGGGGCGGCCCAGGCGTTCCAGAGTTCGTTGGCCAGCCAGCCCTGGCTGATCCTCGCGGCACTGGTGGCGGTCTACATTATCCTGGGGGTGCTGTACGAGAGCTTCGTGCACCCGCTGACGATCATCTCCACCTTGCCGTCGGCGGGGTTGGGGGCGCTGATCATGCTGTCACTGATGGGTCAGGACTTTTCCATCATGGCCCTGATCGGCCTGGTGCTGCTGATCGGGATTGTGAAGAAGAACGGTATCCTGATGATCGACTTCGCCCTGGACGCCCAACGCGTACGCGGCTTGCCGCCTGAAGAGGCGATTTATGAAGCCTGTGTCACGCGGTTCCGGCCGATCATCATGACCACCCTCGCGGCGCTGCTGGGGGCGGTGCCGTTGATGCTGGGCTCCGGCCCCGGCGCAGAAATGCGCCAGCCACTGGGTATCGCGGTGGTGGGCGGGTTGCTGGTGAGCCAGGCGCTGACGCTGTTCACCACGCCGGTCATATACTTGTACCTCGAGAAGTTTTTCCACAGACCCAAACCAGCTCCCCAGCTGGCAACCACACACTGAGGCTGAGGCCCCGTCCTGGAACAAAAGGCTCATGCGTGTACTGATTATTGAAGACGAAGAAAAAACCGCCGACTACCTGCACCGCGGCCTGACGGAGCAAGGCTATACCGTCGACGTCGCCCGTGAAGGTGTCGAAGGTTTGCACCTGGCCCTGGAGAACGATTACGCGGTGATCGTGCTCGACGTTATGCTGCCCGGCCTGGATGGCTTTGGCGTATTGCGTGCACTGCGGGCGCGCAAGCAGACGCCGGTGATCATGCTCACCGCCCGCGAGCGCGTGGAAGACCGCATTCGCGGCCTGCGGGAAGGGGCGGACGATTACCTCGGCAAGCCATTCTCGTTCCTCGAACTGGTGGCGCGCCTGCAAGCCCTGACCCGTCGCAGCGGCGGGCACGAGCCGGTGCAGGTGACCATCGCCGACCTGTGGATCGACCTGATCAGCCGCAAGGCCAGTCGCAACGGCGTTCGCCTGGACCTGACCGCCAAGGAGTTCTCGCTGCTCAGCGTGTTGGCCCGGCGCCAGGGTGAAATCCTGTCCAAGACTTCGATTGCGGAAATGGTCTGGGACATCAATTTCGACAGCGACGCCAACGTGGTGGAAGTGGCGATCAAGCGCCTGCGGGCCAAGCTCGACGGGCCGTTCGAACAGAAGCTGCTGCACACCATCCGCGGCATGGGTTATGTGCTGGAGAACCGCAGTGTCGGCTAACTCCATCGCCCTGCGCCTGAGCGGCATGTTCACGTTGGTGGCGCTGCTGATTTTCCTGTTGATCGGCGGCGCGCTGTATCAGCAGGTGGACAAAGGCCTGGGCCTGTTGCCCGGGGCCGAGCTGGATGCGCGTTACAGCGTGCTGGAGTCTTCGGTGAACCGCTTTGGTACGCCGGATCACTGGGCGAAGATCACCGCCAAGCTCAAGCTGTTGGGTGAGGAAGACAAGCGCATCCGCTTCTGGGTGGTGAGCAGCGATCCGACCTACGAATACGGCAACCCGGACGCGCAGATTCGTGCCTTCGCCGCAGGGCCGACGGGCAAGCGGGACTTGCGCCTGCCGGGTCAGGCGTATCCATTCAAAGTGCTGGTCAGCCAGTTCCCGGCCAAGGACCAGCGTCCGCCGCTGCGTTTCCTGATCGCCGTAGACACCGAGAACTTCCGCGCCACCCAGCATCAACTGCTGGTGGCGCTGATCAGCCTGGCGTTTGTCGGCGTGGTGTTGGCGTCGCTGCTGGGGTTCTGGGTCGCACGTATCGGCCTCAAGCCGCTGATCAAACTGTCGGATGAGGCGCAGAAACTCGCGCCGCCGAAACTCTCCGGGCGCCTGCAATTGTCGCCGTTGCCGCCGGAGCTGAAGCAGTTCGTCAATTCCTTCAACTCGACCCTGGAGCGGGTGGAACAGGCGTATTCGCGCCTGGAGTCGTTCAACGCCGACGTGGCCCATGAACTGCGCTCACCGCTGACCAACCTGATCGGCCAGACCCAGGTGGCGCTGACCCGTGGGCGTTCGGCCGAGCATTATTTCGAGGTGCTGCAATCGAACCTCGAAGAGCTGGAACGGTTGCGTTCGATCATCAACGACATGCTGTTTTTGGCCAGCGCCGACCAGGGCAGCAAGGCCACCAAGTTGATCAGCAGTTCGCTGGCGGATGAAGTGGCGACCACCCTGGACTATCTGGACTTCATCCTCGAGGACGCTCAGGTGCAGGTGCGCGTGAGCGGTGATGCCCAGGTGCAGATCGAGAAGGCGCACTTGCGCCGGGCGTTGATCAATCTGTTGAGCAATGCGGTGCAGCATACGGCGCCTGGCCAGGTGATCGAGGTAAAGATCGAAGTAGTGGAAGACCACGTGGCGATCGGGGTGACCAACCCCGGCGATGAGATTGCCAGCGAGCATCTGCCCCGGTTGTTCGAGCGGTTCTATCGGGTGGACGCGTCCCGCCGCAATAGCGGGGCGAATCACGGCTTGGGGTTGGCGATCGTCAAGGCGATCGCGTTGATGCACGGCGGGGATGTGTTTGTGCGCAGCGAGGGCGGCGGCAACACCTTTGGCATTACGCTGCCGGTGTAGCGGCTGACCCCCTCAGTTACTCAGTCGCACGCCGCCCAAACTGCCACTGAGCTCATAGGCCGCCAGTTCCGCCTGATGCGCGGCCATGATTTCCGGCAGGGAGCTGCGCAGGTATTCCACCCACGTCTTGATCTTCGCATCCAGGTATTGGCGCGACGGGTAAATGGCGTACAGGTTGAGTTCCTGGGAGCGGTAGTTGGGCATCACCCGCACGAGGGTGCCGTTGCGCAGGCCTTCAATCGCCGCATACACCGGCAACAGGCCAACGCCCATGCCGCTGGTGATTGCGGTCTTCATCGCATCTGCGGAGTTCACCAGGAAGGGTGAGCTGTTGATCGCCACGCTCTCCTGGCCCTCGGGCCCGTTGAACGACCACTTATCCAGCTGAATCACCGGGCTGACCAGGCGCAAGCAGGCGTGGTTGAGCAGGTCGCTGGGCCGTTGTGCACAGCCATTGGCCTTGACGTAAGCCGGCGAGGCACAGGCGATGCTGTAAGTTATCCCCAGGCGTTGCGAGACAAACCCCGAATCCGGCAGTTCGCTGGCGAGCACGATGGACACGTCGTAGCCCTCGTCCAGCAGGTCCGGCACGCGGTTGGCCATGGTCAGGTCAAAGGTCACGTCCGGGTGGGTGCGGCGGTAGCGGGCAATCGCATCAATCACGAAGTGCTGGCCAATGCCGGTCATGGTGTGCACTTTCAACTGCCCGGCGGGGCGTGCGTGAGCGTCGCTGGCTTCAGCCTCGGCTTCCTCGACGTACGCCAGGATCTGCTCGCAACGCAGCAAATAGCGCTTGCCGGCCTCGGTCAGAGCGATGCGGCGGGTGGTGCGGTTGAGCAAACGGGTTTGCAGATGGGCCTCAAGGTTGGAGACCGCGCGCGAGACGTTGGCCGTGGTGGTGTCCAGTTGCACGGCGGCGGCGGTGAAGCTGCCGGCTTCGGCCACACAACTGAAGGCGCGCATGTTTTGCAAGGTGTCCATTAAGGTGCTCTCAGGGGAGATGGCAAATTGTGACACGAAGTTGCAGGATCCAGTGATCCCTACCAAAAGATTATCGCCTGAACGGTAACAAAGATTCACAAGAATCCCACCTTATCGCCATCCGGCCCGCCCCTTAGAATTGCGCCACCTTCCCCGCAACACCCTCTCAGGAATTCGCAGCAGTGCCGCGTCGCATCAGCAGAGAGCTGAAGACTCTCAGTGTTTGGGCCTTATCGTTAGCAATCAGCGGCTGCATCGGAACCGGAGGAATTGCCCCTCAAGGCCAGTCACTCGTCGCCAATACATTGGCCACCGACGAAGCGATCAAAACCGCCGTCCAGGACGCCCACTGGCCTACCGCGCAATGGTGGCAAGCCTACGGCGACCCGCAACTCAACCACTGGATCGACCTCGCCGTGCAAGGCAGCCCGAGCATGGCCATGGCCGCTGCTCGTGTGCGTGAAGCCCGGGCCATGGCCGGGATCGCCGAGTCGGCCGAGTCGTTGCAGGTCAATGGTGACGCCACGCTCAAGCGCCATAACTGGCCGAGCGATCAGTTCTACGGCCCGGGCGCGCTGGACAATTCCACCACCTGGGACAACAACGCGTCCCTGGGCTTGAGCTATGCCCTCGACCTCTGGGGCCGCGAAAGCAATGCCACCGAGCGTGCCGTGGACATGGCCCACATGAGCGCCGCCGAAGCGCGCCAGGCTCAGCTCGAATTGCAGAACAACGTGGTGCGCGCCTATATCCAACTGTCGTTGCACTTCGCCCAGCGCGATATCGTGGCCGCCACCCTGGCCCAGCAACAACAGATTCTCGACCTTGCGCAAAAGCGCTTGAATGGCGGGATCGGCACCCACTTCGAAGTCAGCCAGGCCGAGACGCCGCTGCCGGAAACCCATCGGCAGCTGGACGCTCTGGATGAAGCCATCGCCCTGAGCCGCAATCAGCTGGCTGCGTTGGCGGGCAAAGGGCCGGGGGAGGGCGCGCAGTTGCAGCGGCCCACCTTGTCCCTTGGTGCACCGCTGAAGCTACCGTCGACCTTGCCCGCCGAACTGCTCGGCCAGCGCCCGGACGTGGTCGCCAGTCGCTGGCAAGTGGCGGCCCAGGCCCGTGGCATTGACGTGGCGCACGCCGGTTTTTACCCCAACGTCGACCTGGTGGGCAGCCTCGGCTACGTCGCCACCGGCGGCGGGATGCTGAGTTTTCTCACGGGTAAAAAGCTCAACTACACCGCCGGCCCGGCCATCAGCCTGCCGATCTTCGACGGTGGGCGCCTGCGCTCGCAACTGGGTGAGGCCAGCGCCGGCTACGACATCGCCGTGGCGCACTACAACCAGACGCTGGTGAACGCCCTGAAGGGCATCAGCGACCAGTTGATCCGCCGCGAGTCGATGGACAAGCAGCAGGCCTTCGCCGCTGAATCCGTGGCCTCGGCGCAGAAGACCTATGACATCGCGATGATCGCCTACCAGCGCGGCCTCACCGACTACCTCAATGTGCTGAACGCCCAGAGCCTGTTGTTCCGCCAGCAGCAGGTGCAGCAGCAGGTGCAGGCCGCGCGCCTGAGTGCCCACGCCGAACTGGTGACCGCATTGGGCGGTGGCCTCGGCGCCGGCAGCGACGTGCCGCAAGACAGCAAGACGCTTCCGAACAAGACCCCGGCGGCCCTCGCCGTGTTTGATCACTGAGTAGGATGCAATGACTCCCTTGCCTGCACCGCTGCGCTGGTTGCACTCCCTTGAGTGGCGCCGTGGTTTCTTCGACTGGGCACGCAGTGACGGCGTGACCTGGGTCTATATCTTCAAGGTGCTGATCGCGGCATTCCTGACGCTGTGGCTGGCCATGCGCCTGGAACTGCCGCAGCCGCGCACCGCGATGATCACGGTATTTATCGTGATGCAGCCGCAGAGCGGCCAGGTATTCGCCAAGAGTTTCTACCGTTTCCTTGGCACCCTGGCAGGCTCGGCGGTGATGGTTTTTCTGATCGCCTTGTTCGCCCAGAACACGGAACTGTTCCTCGGCTCGCTAGCGATCTGGGTGGGCATCTGTACTGCTGGCGCTACGCGCAATCGCAACTTTCGCGCCTACGGTTTTGTGCTGGCCGGCTACACCGCGGCGATGGTTGGCCTGCCGGCCCTGGCCCATCCCGACGGCGCGTTTATGGCGGCGGTGTGGCGGGTCCTGGAGATCTCGTTGGGGATTGTCTGCTCCACGTTGGTCAGCGCCGCGATCCTGCCGCAAACCGCCAGCGCCGCGATGCGCAACGCCCTGTACCAGCGCTTCGGGGTGTTTGCACTGTTCGTCACCGACGGCCTGCGCGGTCGCAGTGAGCGTGAAGGGTTTGAACGCAGCAACGTGCGCTTTATCGCCGAAGCCGTGGGCCTGGAAGGGCTGCGCAGCATCACGGTGTTCGAAGACCCGCACATGCGCCGGCGCAATGGCCGGCTGACGCGCTTGAACAGCGAGTTCATGAGCATCACTACTCGCTTCAACGCCTTGCACCAATTGCTTGAACGCCTGCGCAGCCAAGAGGCTGATCACGTGGTGGCCGCCATCAAACCCGGCCTGCAAGACCTCGCGGAATTGCTCGACGGTTTCTCCGGCCGCGCCCTCACCAGCCCCGACGCGGCGCGCCTGGCCAATCAGTTGAATACCTATAAGGAAGGCCTGCCCGCCAAGGTGCGCAGCCTGCGCACGAGCTTCCAGGAAAGTCAGCCCAGCGACGCCGAGCAGTTGGATTTTCACACCGCCTACGAACTGCTGTACCGCTTCGTCGACGACTTGCACAACTACGCCCAGACTCACGCGTCCCTGGCGGATCACAGCCACGAACGGGAACACTGGGACGAACCCTACACCCCGAAAACCAACTGGCTGGCCTGCGCTGCCTCGGGGATTCGCGCCTCGTTTATCCTGATTGTCCTCGGCAGCTACTGGGTGGCCACGGCCTGGCCCAGCGGCGCCACCATGACCCTGATTGCCGCTGCAACGGTGGGCTTGTCGGCTGCCACGCCCAACCCCAAGCGCATGGCGTTTCAAATGGCCTGCGGCACCTTGATCGGCGCGCTGGTGGGCTTTGTCGAAATGTTCTTCGTGTTCCCCTGGATCGACGGTTTCCCGCTGCTGTGTGTGATGCTCGCCCCAGTGATCATCTTCGGTTCGTTCCTGGCGTCGCGGCCGCAGTACGCCGGCGTTGGCGTCGGGTTGCTGATCTTCTTCAGCACCGGCTCGGTGCCGGATAACCTCACGATCTATAACCCGTACACCTTCATCAACGACTACATCGCCATGGTCATCGGCATGCTGGTGTGTGCGGCGGCGGGCGCGATTATCCTGCCGCCCAACAGTCGCTGGTTGTGGCGCCGGCTGGAGCAGGACCTGCGCGAGCAAGTGGTGTTCGCCATCAGCGGCAAGCTCAAGGGCCTGGCGTCAGGTTTCGAAAGCCGCACCCGCGACCTGCTGCACCAGGCCTACGGTTTCGCCGCCGGGCAACCCCAGGTGCAACGCAACCTGCTGCGCTGGATGTTCGTGGTGCTGGAAGTCGGCCACGCGATTATCGAATTGCGCAAGGAACAGGCGATCTTGCCGGTGCACCCGGCGTATGCCGAATCCCAGCCGTGGCGCCAGGCGATCCGGGTGATGGGCCGCTCCTTGGTGCGGCTGTTCCTGCAACCCAGCGCCAGCAATCTGGAACGCAGCCTGATCGCCGTGGACCATGCCATCAGCCGGGTGCAGGCCACCGACGAACCCTTCGCCCCGCACTTCGACACCTCGGCCCTGCGCCGGGTGAAAAGCTACCTGCACTTTATCCGCACCTCATTGCTGGACCCGCAATCACCCCTGGCTGCCCTCAAGTCCGAAGGACCCGCCCATGCCTCGTGAAATCGCCTTCCACGGCGTCTACATGCCCACCATGACCCTGATGTTTCTGATCGCGGCGGGCCTGGCCTGGGCCCTCGACCGGTTCCTGGCCGGCTTTGACCTGTACCGTTTTTTCTGGCACCCGGCGCTGCTGCGCCTGAGCCTGTTCGCTTGCTTGTTCGGCGCCCTGGCGCTGACCATCTACCGTTGAGAATGCCCCGATGAAAAAGTTTTTCAGCCTGCTCGCGACGTTGCTGGTACTGGCCCTGGCGATCTGGATGGGCCGTACGTTGTGGGTGCAGTACATGGAAACCCCGTGGACCCGTGATGGGCGCGTGCGCGCCGACATCATCAACGTTGCTGCCGACGTTACCGGCGAGGTGGTCAATGTCCCGGTGCGTGACAACCAACTGGTGAAAAAGGGCGACCTGCTGATGCAGATCGACCCCGAGCACTACCAGATTGCGGTCAAGCAGGCGCAATCGCTGGTAGCTTCACGCAAGGCCACCTGGGAGATGCGCAAGGTCAACGCCCACCGCCGCGCCGACCTTGATGCCCTGGTGATCTCCAAGGAAAACCGCGACGACGCCAGCAACATCGCCGACTCGGCCCTGGCGGATTACCAGCACGCGCTGGCGCAACTCGAAGCGGCCGAACTGAACCTCAAGCGCACCCAGGTTGTGGCGGCGGTGGACGGCTACGTCACCAACCTCAACGTGCACCGCGGCGACTACGCACGCATCGGCGAGGCGAAGATGGCAGTGGTGGATATGAACTCGTTCTGGGTGTACGGCTTCTTCGAAGAAACCAAGCTGCCCCACGTCAAAGTCGGGGACAAGGCCGACATGCAACTGATGAGCGGCGAAACCCTCAAGGGCCACGTGGAAAGCATCTCGCGCGGGATCTACGACCGGGACAACCCGGAGAGCCGCGAGCTGATCGCCGATGTGAACCCGACCTTCAACTGGGTGCGCCTGGCCCAGCGGGTGCCGGTGCGGATTCACATCGATGAAGTGCCGGAGGGTGTGCTGTTGGCGGCGGGGATCACCTGCACCGTGATCGTCAACCAAACACAGAACTGAATGTGGGAGCGGGCTTGCTCGCGAAAGCGGTGGATCAGGCACTCTATTCAGTGGCTGACACTCCGTATTCGCGAGCAAGCCCGCTCCCACATTTTGACCCTGTCATGCCTGTAGAAAAGTCTCATGCAAGTGGCGCCACAGCAGGGCGCCGCTGGCCTGCTTTTCAAACACCACGGTCGATCGCCGATCAGTTTGGGCGCCGCTGCCATCCACCTGCTGTTCGCGGTAACTCACCGTCGCGCCACGGGCATGTCGATCGATCCCGGCAAACTCGCTGAGGCTGATCTTGAACCCGGGCCGTTTGCCGCCGGCCTGGCTGAACAGCTGGTTGAGCAGCGCAAAATCCAGTTGCTTGCCCGCCGGGGTAACCATGGAAAAATCCGGCGAAAAACGGCCGAGCAACATCTCCAGTGTTCCCTCCGGTGCTGTCCCGGCAAACCATTGCTCGATCTCGACATGGGCCTGGATCACTTCATCAAAAAAGTCGCGGTAATCAATCATCGTGTGGGCTCGCTGGCAGGGTGAAGCAGTGTCCGTACCTTGGACGCATCCAGGCACAGTACGGCAAATAATGGAAACAGGGTCAACGCTGCGGCAATCGCGAAGGTCGCGGTGAAGGAGCTCAGCGAGGCCAGCACCCCACTGAGCACTGCGGCACCGAGGCAAAAACTCAATTGCCGATTGATGTTCCACAAGGCGCTGGCATGTCCCATGCGCTCGGCCGGAATGTCGAGAAAGGCCAGGGTTTGCGCGGTACTGCTGCACAGGCTGCCGCCCAGGCCCATCAGGCTATAGGCGAGCACCACGACCATCGGGTGTGGCTCGATCAGCAACAGGATGCCGATGGATTGCAGCAGCATGCCCGCCAACAGCAGAGGCCGAGGCCCGCAGCGATTGAACAGTTTTTTGCTCAAGACAATCGCCAACCCTGAGGCCAGCGCCCACGGCAGCATCAGCGCGCCGATGTGGCTGGCAGTAAACCCGAGGCCAGGCAGATAAAGAATCGCCACCAGGCTGGTGCCGATAAACACGCCCGGAATGAACAGGTAGACCAGCATCGCGACCCGCAGCATCGGGCGCCGAACCTGACGCACTATTTTGCCGAGTTCCAGCGCCGGGCGCGTCGACGCGAGCGTGTCCGCCTCCAGCCAGCACAAGGTCAACGCCAGGGTGATCAGCGCCAGGGGCAGGTTGGCGAAAAAGATCCAGCGCCACGACACACTGTCCACCACCAAGCCACCCAACGCCGGCGACAGCGCCGGTATCAGCAGCGCCACCAGCATGACTTTGGCCGTCAGTTGGCTGCGTTCTGCCGGCGCAAAATGCCGATACGCCAAGGCTTGTCCCACAGGCATCAACAAGCCACCGCCCAGGCCTTGTAGCAGGCGCCAGCCGATCAGCGCTTCAATCGATGCGGCCTGGCCCACCAGCACCGAGGCCACGCCGAACAGCAACAGGCTGAGGGCTATCAACCGCCGTTCGCCCAACAGCGCGGCCAGCCACACGCTCAGGGGAATCACCACGGTCAGGCCGAGCATATAGGCGTTGCCGATCCACGCCAGTTGCGTGACTGAGGCGTGCAACTCCCGGGCGATGTCCGGGTAGGCGAGGGTGGCGACAAACATGTTCACCAGGTCGAGGGCGAAGCCCAGTAGAAAGATCCAGGTGACTTTCGAGCGGTAGGTCATTGCGCTGTTCCTGCAGTGGATGGCGGCAGGGTAGGCGGGTGCGGGCACTTGGGAAACAGCGGTTTGACTGTTAGTTTGTCAAAAATATTTTGACAAAGGAGAGTGAGGCCAATGGTCAGCCTGGATCGATTCGACACCTTCAAGGCCGTGGTGGAGGCCGGTTCGTTGACCGCAGCCGCTGATTTCCTCGGGCAGACGCGGGCGGTGGTGAGCTTCAACCTCAAGCGCCTGGAGGCCGAACTGGGGGTCACCCTGCTGACCCGCAGTACTCGGCAACTGGCACTGACCGATGCGGGTGAGCGCTTTTACCTGCGCTGCACGCGGATGCTGGAGGAGGCGCGCCTGGCGGTCGAGGAAGCCCGTTCGGAACACAGCCAGCTCAAAGGCACGTTGCGCATCACCACCACCGTCGAATACGGATTGGCCGTGGTGGTGCCGGCGCTGGAAACCTTTCGCGGCCTGCACCCGGAATTGAACATCCAGTTATCCACATCCTCCAGCCACGCTGACCTGATCTCGGAACGGTTTGATGTGGCTATTCGATTGGGGCGGATGCTCGACTCCAATCACCGGGCGGTGCAGTTGTCGAGCTACGAGATTTTTGCCGTGGCCGCGCCGGAGTTTGCCGAGGTCGCCACGCTGGATGAGTTGGAACAATTGCCCAAGCTGGGTCACGGGCGGCTGACGGAGTTGGCGGTGGTTGATCCGGCTGGCCTCGAGCACCTGTATCGCCCCGGGCCAGGCAAGGCTTCACTGGTTGCGGACAGCGCCGCCATTCTCCAGGCTTTTGCCGTGCGCGGGCATGGCGTGGCGATCCTGCCCCAGTGGCTGGTGCAGGAAGACCTGGATGCCGGACGTTTGGTACGGCTGCTGCCGGGTCATCGATTTGCGCCACAGGGGGTGTATGCACTGTATCCGGATACCCGGCACCTGCCGCTGAAAGTACGGGCCTTCATCGATTTCATGAAAGGCTGATCAGTCGAGAAACCGTGTGGCGGGGGGCTCTTACAGCTGGCCGCTCAGGCCAAATCGTTTTTTCAAGACAGTCTCCAGCAAACCCTTGGGCAACAGCGCCGCCATCCACGGCAGCGCCCGGCAACCATTGCCTGAACGCACCAAGCGCGGCGGTGTTGTCTGTTGCACGGCCTTCAATACATCCGCAGCAAAATCGCGAGCGGGCGTCGGCCGATCCTGGGAAGCCTTGGCCCGGGCGCGGATGCTTTCGCGCAATGGCCACCAGGGCGATTGCTCATTGATCAGCAGCTCAGCCTGGGTACCGGCGTTTTTCGCAAAGTGGGTATCGATGGCCCCCGGCTGCACTTCCATTACCCGCACGCCGAAGGGCGCCAGTTCCATGCGCAACGCATCACTCAAGGCATGCACCGCCGCTTTCGAGGCGCAGTACGCACCGGCAAACGGGGTGACCAGCACACCCGAGACACTGCCGATATTCACCACCAACCCTTTACGGCGACGCAGGGCAGGGAACAGCGCCTGGGTCACCCCGACCACGGAAAATACGTTGGTCTCGAATTGCTGCTGCATCGCCTGAGTGCCGCCGTCGAGCAACGGGCCCATGGCGCCGTAGCCAGCGTTGTTGATCAGCACGTCCAGCTCGCCGATCTGGCCGGCCAATTGAGCGAGCGCGGCGCTGTCGTTGACGTCCAGTTGCACAGCGTTGAAGCCGGCGGCGCTAAGTGCCGTCACGTCCTCGCTGCGCCGGGCGCTGGCCCACACGTCAAAGCCGGCTTGCTTGAAGGCATCCGCCAGGGCGCGGCCAATACCACTGGAACACCCGGTGATGAGTACGTTGGGCATGGGTCAGTCCTTTGTTGTTAGTCGGAGAAGCTGCCTTGCAAATGCTCGGCGCGAAATTCCAGGGTTTGCGGGCGGTAGCCGGGGCGCAGCGGTGGCACTGGCAGGCAGTCTTCCCAGGTGGCGCCGGCCTGCAGTTCGCCGGGGCCGCGATAACGTGGGGCTGCGTAGACGTTGTCGGCCAGGTTGACGGTGTCGCCTGGTGCATAAGCGGCGACGCGCCAGCGCAGTTCGGTCAGGGGCACGTCGGTGCCGTTGTTCAGCGTGAGTTTAAGTGGTCGGTCTGCCGGGCATTCTTGAGGCGCGTAGACGGTGCGCAATTCCAGGCGTGCCAATTGTTGGGCCTCGCGGTTGTCCAGCCACACTACGCCTGCCGCCACCAAACCCAGGCCGATGGCGGCCGCAAGGGAAACCGGCAACGCCTTGGCCGGATAGCGCAGCAGGAGGATCAACCAGGTGATGATCAGTAGAACGCCGATGAACACGATAAAACCCTCGCTTGCCATGAGCATTCATCGTAGCTGAGCCCGGGGGCCAAGCCTAATCACTTGCGGTAATGCATTGCACGTTTCCCGCCGGAACTTGCGGGCTCCCTTACACCACGGATTGATGCATCACTGGAGTGATATCTCTTTTACCAGGGTAACAATGGATTGGCCCCTTCATCACAGGGTCTATTTAATGATTGTTCAACCTCATACTCAGTATCAGCCTGATCTTCCCCCTTCCTCAGACCCAACCCGCCATCAACCTTCAGAAAGACAAGCGCCTCAACTCGGGGGCCAGGCGCCATTTTCTGGTCTCGCCGTCACCGGCACCCCAGTTCTACCAGTTGTTCGGGCCATTCTTCCGGCCGCTGTCGCCGAGTATGTTTTTGGTAGACCCGCTTCTGCCCAACAAGGGTTTCTCACTCAGCACGATGCACTCAACATTAAAATCAACCGATTGATCAGGCAGCAGCCCACCTACGAACAATTTGTGCAGGAGTATCAGGAGTACGTTGCCAGGACGCCTGGCGCTGTGGGGCAAATCGGTGAGCTGTATGCCAACGCCGTCACTCGATTCTGGACGTCTCCCCGACCCACCGAAAAAGACCCGAGCCCGCCTCAAGATCAACTGATCAACCTGCACCGGGAAATGCTCGCCACCCAGGCGGCGCTGCGGGTGGAGGACGGCACCCTGAGCCCGGCGAGCAAAGCCTTGATCGACAAGGCGTTCCGTTATCCGACCCTGGCCGACCGGGAAAACGCTTTCCCCAACGGTGCGCGGCCCGGTGTGTACGCGATCACGGTTGATGACAATACGCCGAACGGCGCGCGCTTGGCTGGGGCCTTCATGATTACCACCACCGATGGCTCCCGGCAAACGCAACCGCACTGGCCCAACGGCAACAAAAACATACCTGCCAACCAGGACAATGGACCTGTGGTGCTCTACACCCCAGGTGAGGGCTTTGAGGAGTTCGAGACCCCTGCACAATTGCAGGCGGCACTGATGCAACGAATTGACAAAGGGGGCGTTCCCGCAGAACTGCTGTCGCAGAGCTTGCCCTTGTCGGCGGAAAACCTGCGCAAACCTTTACGCGGGGACGACCTGACGCTGAGTTTCGCCCCGACTTCAGGGGACGTGATTGCTGAAGCGATTCCTCAGCTTCTGGAGCGACAAAAAGCCGAACTGAATGCCCTGACTCACTCAGACACCAGCGACATGAACGGCCAACAAATCTCCGAGGCCATGAACAACGCTGCCAATTGGTCTTCTCAACTGGACGGCAGCAACGCAATGCTCGCCCGGGGAGAAAGGCTTGAAGACAAACAACAGCCGCAGTGGTTGAAAAACCTGTCGCACATGAACGAGGGGCAGTACAAGCACCTGGAAGCACGCGAGCAGCAATCCCTCCAGACGCTGGCGTCGTTGCTGGAGGACATTCCTTCACTGCCGGACTTTGCCAGTCAGCAATTAAAGGCTGCACTCAGGAAAAAATACCCCACGGCGAACCTCGACCCGGACAGGATCGTGGTGACCACCACCAGGCAATCCAGAGTTCATACCGGTCGGCCAGCGACCTACGTGCCGCGCACTGTCAGCAGGCAGCACAGTTCATTGACTGACCTGGCCCTGAAAAATCCTACCGCATGGCCCGCGGCAGAAAGCCACCAGCATAGTGAAGTGAAGTTCGCCGCGAAGCTGACCGATGTTTCAGGCAAACCAGTACTCGGGGCAGATGGAAAACCCGTGGTGTTGGGAACCGAGGAACTCAAGGCTCTGGTGAATGAGCTGGATGTGGGCGGCAAGTACATCACCCTGCTCAAGGAGAGAATGGCGCCTGATGCCCAGACGGGAGCACCGGGGAAACTCCGCTCGGCGTGGAAAGCCAACCTGTCGGATGTGATGCAGAAGCAGGCGTTTCTGGGGCAGTTGAACCCGCAGGCTTATCCAAAAGGCTCTTCGGGACCTGAATGGGTCCGGGCCGTACTGGATTTTCCGGACGCTGCCACGCGGCCTCAAGTGGATGGAAAGACCGTTGTCGCCAATACCGTCAGCCACTTCGGTCAGGAGCTTCAGGGTGTGATCGCCATCGGCAACGGCCAGGACGGGCCGCTTGTGCTGTATAGCCCTGATGCGCCTGACGGGATCTCCTTTCGGGAAGTCGCCAATCAGGCGGCCCTCAGTGCGCTTTTCAACGAGCCGGAATGGCGAACCTACGCAAGGCGCAAAACCTCGCCGCTCGACCCGAACAGTTTGGGTGCAATCGTCCAAGGGGGCGTTGTTGACAACGTGGGGCGGCTGGCACGGGGGAATGAGTTGGGTAGCAACGCCTACCTCAAGCCTATCCAGGGCAACTTCCAGGACGCACTGTACAAACAACTGACGGAAATATTGATCGATAAGGCGGACGTCGGATCTGTCAGCTCAGATGAAGTGGCCAAAGAATCGACGTACAACAAGGCCATGTTCGGCATCGCGGTCGCCGCGGTGTTCATGGACCTGCTACCCATTGTAGGAAAAGGCGTATCGACCGCGACCAGGCTGACCAAGGCGGGGCTGCGTGTCATCCGGGCACCGGGACAATCCATCGTCCACGTGCTCAACAAACCCAATCGCCTTGCCATGATCTATGCCCGGTATGGCGACGGCAGCGGCATGGCCGCGGGTAGCAAGGCCAGCCCGATTCTGCGCCCGGTGCTGAACCCGGCGCCGCCGAGTAGAGTTGTCGTGCCGTTGACGACTACACCGGCGGCACACCAGGTACCGGCAGCGGGCACCCCGGTCCGCGCATTGCCGGATATCAGCGCCCATTCCGTGCCAGACAGCCTGCTCAGTGGCCGTACGATGAGGGGCGACGGCACCTATCAGGTCGGCGAGCAGTTCTATGTGCGCTACACCGATGGTACCGGCGTCAGCAAACCCTATGAAATCAGCCCGGTGTATAAGGTCGAGGGGGGACCTGTACGGGTCATTGACCCGCAAACCAAAAAAACCGTGGCATTCCTGCAGCCGGCGGGCGAAGGCGAATGGCGATTGAATCGTTTGCCGGGTGGGATCAAGTCGGGAACCCTGGGTTCCAAGAAGGCTAGCCAGCCCCAGGCACAAAAGGGGCTTGGTCGGCCAGGCAGCTCTGCCCCACTCCCTACAACGAACAAGCCATTGGTTAATCATCCGGATTGGCAGTCGGCAGTGGATTCGGGCACGCACAACGGGCAACCCGTTTATATCCACTACACCAGCAAGGAGGGCGCAGAAGCGATCGCTCGGGGGCACAGCATTAATGATCTAACGCGCGGTGAAACGCGCGCAGGTTCAAAGGGCGGCGTGTACGTTAACCCCCCCGGTCAGCAATTTAATGGCGAAAACGTCGAAAACCTGTTGTTTCTTGGTAACGAACGTTATGTGGGCAGGGGCGATTATATGGTGATATTCAGCACCGACCAGGTTCCGCAGGACCTAGGTTCCATCACGGCGGGCAGCCCGTTCGTTGAGTTGAAGATGAACAAAGAAATCAAGCTGACTGAGTCGAACTTGCTGTACTTGGGGCCGAATCAGTTTCCCGACTATTTCGGTTGAGCGCGTTTGAACGCGTTGGGGCAGTGATCTAAAAAAGCCCCCGACCCACCGGCTGCGGATAGGGGACGCAGTTGGTGGGATGGGGGCTTCTTGTGCTGCTCGTTGTTACTGCGCGATGGTTTTCACCGACACGCCACGCTCGATCGGCGTAGACCGACCGTAGATATCTTCAAAGCGCTCGATATCGTCCTCACCCAGGTAGCTGCCGGACTGCACCTCAATGATCTCCAATGGGATCTTGCCCGGGTTGCGCAAGCGGTGCACCGAGGCAATCGGGATGTAGGTGGACTGGTTCTCGGTGAGCAGGAACACGTTCTCGTCACAGGTGACTTCGGCGGTGCCGCTGACCACAATCCAGTGTTCGGCGCGGTGGTGGTGCATCTGCAATGACAGGCACGCGCCCGGCTTGACCGAGATGTGCTTGACCTGGAAGCGGCCGCCCATGTCTACCGAGTCATACGAACCCCACGGACGGTACACCTCGCAGTGGTTCTGGGTTTCGCTGCGGCCCTGCTCATTGAGGGTGTTGACCATCTGCTTGACGCCCTGGACCTTGTCCTTGTGGGCAATCATCATCGCGTCCTTGGTTTCCACCACCACGATGTTTTCCAGGCCGATCACCGACACCAGCTTGCCGTTGCCGTGGATCATGCAGTTCTTGCTGTCCTGGATTACCACGTCGCCTTTGCTGACGTTGCCGTTGGCGTCTTTTTCATTCACGTCCCACAGCGATGCCCAGCAACCCACGTCGCTCCAGCCGGCGGTCAAGGGCACCACGCAGGCCAGCTGGGTTTTTTCCATCACGGCGTAGTCAATGGAATTGTCCGGGCAGCAGGCAAAGGTGGATTCGTCGATGTCGATGGTGTCGGCGGTGTGGTTGCTGCGCTCCAGGGTCAGCACGCAGGTGTCGTAGATGTCCGGGTCGTGCTTTTTCAGCTCTTCGAGGAAGCGGCTGGCGCGGAACAGGAACATGCCGCTGTTCCAGAAATAACCACCGCTTTTGACGAATTCGGTGGCGCGCTTTTCATCGGGTTTTTCCACGAACTGTTGCACGCGGCTGACGCCTTCGGGCAGCAGCGAATCGTTGGTCGACTTGATGTAGCCGTAGCCGGTTTCCGGACGGGTGGCCGGTACGCCGAACAGCACCATCTCGCCGCGCTCGGCCGCCACGGTGGCCAGGGCCAGGGCGCGTTGCAGGGCTTTCTGGTCGTCCAGCACGTGATCGGCCGGCAGCACCAGCATCAGCTCGTCACGGCCTTCGTTGACCAGCATCATCGCGGTCAGGGCCACGGCCGGCGCGGTGTTGCGGCCGAACGGTTCCATCAGGATGCGCTGGGTGTCCAGTTTGCGGGCGGCCAGTTGCTCGTTGACGATAAAGCGGTGGTCTTTGTTGCAGACCACGATGGGCGCGTCCATGCCTTCGAACACCAGGCGCTCCAGGGTTTGCTGGAACAAGGTGTGCTCGCCGGTCAGGGCCAGGAACTGCTTGGGAAACTGTTTACGCGAAAGCGGCCAAAGACGTGAGCCGCTACCGCCGGAAAGGATGACTGGGATCATGGTGTTTCTCCTTGAATCAAATTGGGTTAGAGCCTGTGGGAGCCGGGCTGGCCCGCGATGGCATCACCTCGGTGTACCTGATACACCGAGTTGTCCGCATCGCAGGCAAGCCAGCTCCCACAGGGGGCAGCGTCAATCTGAAAATCTAATCAGCGGGTCGACACAGGGCGCTTGACCCACACTGGCGACAGGTTGGCGCCAGTGCCGGTGACGTACAGCACGGCGGCCTCACCGCGTTCCAGGGCGACCGGCTTCACGTCGCCGACTTTCTTGTCGCCTTCATACAGGGCCAGGCTGACCTTCACCGGGTTGATCTCGCGCTCGCCACGGCCCTTGGCGGCCACGGCCTGGACCACGTCGGTCTTGCCGTCGGCGGTTTTCAGGGTCAGCGACTTGTCACTGAGGTTCTGCACGCGCACCAGGGATTTCTGCTTGTTCTTGAACGGCGGTTCTTCGATCAGTTGCGGCTGGCCGCTGCCGCTGCTGACCAGGGTGTAGTAGTGGTCGGCGGCGAGCTTGACTGGCAGGGTCTGGCTGCCGACCTTGGCGCTGTAGTCACCGCCCGGCATGAAGCTGAAGTCACTGCTGGCCAGCGGGGCAACCTCGTTGAGGTTGGTGCTGCCGACGGTGGCGCTGACTTCCTGGTTGCTGGCGTTGTACACCCGCACAAAGCTCGAGCCTTTTGGCGCGACGGGGCCGTAGAGGGCGGCGTCGCCACCGGCGAAGGCGGACATCGAAACAACGCTCATGCCTGCAACGAGGGCCAAGGTTTTTGCGAGACGACGCGGAGTAGTAGTGAAAGTCATGTGAGTTACCTCTCTTTCAGTTTTGCGCCCGGTTGGGCGTCTCGGAGTTCATGTTGTTAATGGCGGGGGTGTTGATAGCCATGTTTTGTTGGCGCGTACCGGCTTGTTTGAGCTGCGCAACCCACTGCGGGTCGGCATCGCCGATTTCGTTGTTCACGGGCAGATAACGTTCGGGAAATTCCCAGATCAGCACCTGTGGCGGGCTGTTCTTGAAGTCGTCGCTTTTCAGGTAGCTGAGCATCGGCAGGATCGGGCCGTGGCCGTCTTCGGAGTAATTGATGACGTCGCTGCCCAGGGCTTGCTTCAGCGCGCCGACAAAGTTCCAGTTCGGGTTGGCGCTGTAGCTGGTGCCCACCAGGGCCACCGGGGTGTCGCTGTCGGCGAACAGGGCGTCGTCGCCTTTGGTTTCAGCCAGGTGCGTCACGCGTTTTTGCAGCGGCTCCTTGGGCGGCATCAGGTTTTCGAACAGCGGGTCCAGGGGCAGGAACAGGCGCAGGTCGCCCTTGTGTGGCTCGGTCTTCTCGGCTTCGGTGACAAAGCGTTGAGGCTCGCCGCTCAGGGGCGTTTTGTTGGCAATCGTCTTGGCCAATTCCTTGGCCGCCACTTCAGCGCCGTCCGGGGTCCAGTGGGTGTCGGTGCGCAGGAACACTTGCTGGCCGTGCAGCTTGGCCTGTTGCAGCGGGCCCATCAGGTCGGGGGCGATGATCTTGTCGGCGGCCATGCGGGCATGGAAGTCCTGGTACAGACCGGCGTGGATGCTGGCAGGCTGCACTTCACCCAGGTGCTCCGGGTACAGGCGCACCTTGGCCGGCACGATCGCCATTACCAGTTGGATGCCCTGGGCCTTGAGCTTCTGGCGCACGCCTTCCACCAGGGCGTAGTTGCCTTGCAGGTTCTGGTCTTCGTTGACGATCGGATTGAATTCCTCGTCGCTGTACAACCAGTGATCGCGGCCGATCACCACCCCAGGGCGGCCTTCATTGAACAGCTTGTAGTCCAGCGCTGCCCAGAGGTTGGTGCCCAGGCGCTTGATCGGGAACTGGTCGTCGTAATGGGTCTCGACGGCCTTGGTCCAGCGACCGTTGAGCACGGTGGCGTCGGCGTTGGTGCTGAAGCCCAGGAAACTGCGCATCGACAAGGCGCCCAACGCCAGCAGTACGGCGAGGAACAAGGCGATGTAGAGGACGCGTAATGAACGGGTCATGGTCGGCTCCCTCAGAACTGGAAGTAAAGGAACGGCGAGAAGCTCTGCGCCGAAAGTTTGAGAATCGACGCCACGAACAGCAGCAGCACGGCGGCGCGCATGGCGTAGCGTGGCCAGGTGGCGCTCCAGTAGGCCGGTTGTACGGTGGCCTCGGTGCCCACGGTGTAGCCGGGCTCATGGATACTGCCCGGGTTGTCGCCCGGTACGGCCTTGATCAAGCCCGGTTGGGCAGTCGCGGGGCCGTCGGCCTGGGTGTTCACCGCAGGCTTGGTTTTTTCCGGTGGGCGGTTGTTGTAGAAGTCCCGCAGGCCGAAGAACGCCAGGGTTGCGTACGCCACCACCAGGGTTGCCACTTGCAGGCCGGTGAGGCTGGCGCGGTTGAGTTCCGAGAGTGACCACTCGCCGAAGCTGAACATCGCACCGTACATACGGCCGGCGACGTGCAGGTTTTCCGAGCGGAAGATCACCCAGCCCATCACCACCAGCAGGAAGGTGAAGGCCCAGCGCACGATGTTGAAGCTACGCGGTGCGGTGTTGAGGCCGATGGCTTTTTCAATCGCCAGCCACATGCCGTGCCAGGCACCCCACACGATGTAGGTGATGTTCGCACCGTGCCACAGGCCACCGAGCAGCATGGTCAGGAACAGGTTGCGGTAGGTGGTCAGCGTGCCTTTACGGTTGCCGCCCAGGGTGATGTAGAGGTAGTCGCGCAGCCAGGTGGACAGGCTGATGTGCCAGCGCCGCCAGAACTCGGTGATCGACTGGCTGATGTACGGCTGCTTGAAGTTTTCCATGAAGCGGAAGCCCATCATCAAGCCCAGGCCGATGGCCATGTCGCTGTAGCCGGAGAAGTCGAAATACAGCTGCGCGGTGTACGCCAGCGCGCCGAGCCAGGCGTCACCCGTCGTAGGGTTTTGCAGGGCGAAGCAATGGTCGGCGACCACCGCCAGGGTGTCGGCGATGAACACCTTCTTGATGAAACCCTGCATGAACCGCGTGCAGCCCTCGGAGAATTTATCGAGGGTGTGGGTGCGGTTGTTGAACTGGTCGGCCAGGTCGCGAAAGCGCAACACGGGGCCGGCAATCAGGTGCGGGAAGATCGCCACGAACGCCGCAAAGTCGATCAGGTTGCGGGTGGCCGGGGTGTCGCCGCGGTACACGTCAATGATGTAGCTGATGGACTCGAAGATGTAGAACGAGATCCCGATCGGCAACAGCACGTGGGTCAGGATGAAGGGTTCCAGGCCCGCCGACTTCATCATCAGGTTGATGCTGTCGACGCCGAAGTTGGCGTACTTGAAGTAGCCGAGGATGCACAGGTCGACCGCCACGCCCAACAGCAGCCAGCGCTGGGCCGGCTTGGTGCGCACGCCTGCCGCACCGACCTTGAGGCCGATCCAGTAGTTCCACAGGGTCACGGCGGCGAACAGCGCCAGGAAGTCCACTCGCCACCAGGCGTAGAACACATAACTGGCAACCAGCAGCAGCAGATTGCGATAGCGTTGCCCGCTCAAATAGTACAAGCCGAGGAAGATCGGCAAGAACAGAAACAGGAACACATTGGACGAGAAAACCATCCCGATCTCTCCATGTTTAACCAACAGTCAAGGGCCAACGGCCCCCCCAAACCCCCCACCGAAATGAGAGGGCTATGTGATCGTTCCCACGCTCTGCGTGGGAATGCCTCACTGGACGCTCTGCGTCCGCTTTTGGGACGCGGAGCGTCCCTGGCTGCATTCCCACGCGGAGCGTGGGAACGATCAGCGACTAGCTGCCTTTGTTGCCTTTCTCATGCGCCGGGTCGAAGACCTTGGTCAGGTCACCCCCGAGGCGGAACGTCTTGAACGGCTGCATCCCGTGCTTGCGCGCGATCACATCCGGCGCGCAGGTGTAGAGGGTGCAGAAGGGCTCAAGCCAGGCAAATTTCATGTCTTCCTTGAGGTCCTTCATGTCCTGTTCCTTGCCGTTCTTCTTCTCGAAGATCTCAGGGTCTTTCACCCCGGCCAGCACGTTGTCACCCAGGCGTTTGAGTGCACCGTTGTTTTCCTGGCGCAGGTCCACGCCGTTCACCAGGGCAAAACTGGCAATCATCGCCAGCGGCGGCAGGGCGTAGTTGTGGTACGACAAAGCCCGTTGCTGACGCTTCAATTCGTTGGGCAGAAAGCCTTGGGCATCCACCTGATTGGCGCCGACCTTGTATTCCTTCACGGCCCAGTCAAACAGGTCGCGCCGGTTGGTGGCGATGGAGGTCGCCATCACCGACCAGGCAGCCCAGTAGGAGTGGTTGTTGGTTTTATCCAGCGGCAGGTTGTCCCAGTCGCTCACCACCTGGTCGGCCATTTTGCTGAACCAGGCTTCGATCAACTGCGACTCCTGTTGGTGGTTGGCCAGCGGGTGGGAGTCGGAGAACTTCAGGCGCACATAGGCCGACGCCATGCTGCCCAGTGCCCATTTGCGCATGGACTTGCCGGTGTGGTTGAAGTCCTTGGACATCAATGCATCGGCCTTGGCCCAGCTGGTTAGCCAGTTGAGTGTGCATTCCAGCTGCTCCGGACGACCGTCACGCATGAATTGCATCACGCGTTTACTGGTGTCTTTTTCCAGCTTGGTGATGTCGGCGGTGCTGTCGCGAAAGGCTTTTTCGGACTGCACGTTCAGGGTCGAGCGAGCCTTGTCCGAACCTTCGTACTTACTGCGAAACTGCAGCGAGCCGGTGTACGGCGCCGGCATGGCGTCGCAGTCATTCTTGAAGTCGCCGGTCTTGAACGCCTCGATCGGCGCAAAATAGCCTTGGGGCGGACGCAATGGCGCGGCGGCATTGACGGAGCCGGCGAAGATCGCCAGGCCCAGCAACGATGGAATCAATAACTTCTGCATAGGTAACCTCATTGCCCGGCCGAAGCGGTCTGTTGACCACTGGCGGGGAATACGTTGCGTGTGCAAATTTTCGCTTCAACCTTCTGCGCGGCCTGGCCCGCTTCAGGGCCCTGCACTTCCACGGCCAGCAGGTTTTGCGTGGCCCAGTCTTCATCGGTGCGCAGTTCAAAGGCGAAACGCCCGTCTGTATCGGATGTTTCGGGTTTTTCGATCTTGATGTCCTCGTGGCGCCCGTTCATGTACCAGAGGGTGGCTTGCAGGGTTTTCACCGACGGGTCGGCGAAGCGGATGTCGACCTGATGGCTGGCATTGCGCAGGTCTTTGTTCGAACTGTTCACCAGCAATTCGTTCTTGCCGGGTTTCAGCGTGGTGCTGGCGCTCATCTGTGGGGTCTTGCCTTCACAGCCGTTGTCCAGCAGCGCCATCATCTGGCGGTAGATGGTCTCCTGGTCCAGGCGATACAGCGGCGAGAATTCCCAGATCAGGATCTTCGGCGGGGTCTTCTGGAATTCTTCGCTGCCCAGGTACTGGATCATCGAGCCTTCCAGGCCACCACCGGGGAAGGCGACGTTGAGGATGTCGGCACCGATTTCCTGTTCCAGGAAGCCGGCGAAGTTGTAGTTCTTGCCGCTGTGGCTGGTGCCCACGAGGGTGATCTGCGGGTTGCCGGAATCACCGAACAGGTCGCCGTCCGCCGCTTCGCCCTTGGGCTCGGTGGTGAACTGGTCCATGTACTGGATCGCATAGCTGGTGCCGCACAGTTGCCCGGCCATGTTGTGCAGGGTGCCGGTCTTGCCCATGCGCCCGGAGCGCTTGGTCTCGAATTCACGTTGCGGGATACCGGCAAATTCAGGCATCGCCCGCACTTTGGCACCGACGATTTTGGCGGTGCGCTGGGCGCCGTATGGTGTCCAGTGTTGGTCGCCGCGGAAGTAGAAATCGTGGGCCGGCAACTCGTCCGGCAGTTGCTCGTTGGTCAGCGGCGACAGGTCCGGCACGACGTAGCCCATCTTGGCGAAACGGCCGAGCATGGTCTTGTAATTGCCCAGGGCCTTGTCGAAATCGAACTTGGCTTTCTCTTCAGGGTTGAGCTTGTTGCGGTTTACCAGGCCACGGGTTGGCTGGTAGACCACCACCAGTTCCACGCCCTTGCTCTTGAACGCATCGTGCAACTGCTGCATGCGTTTGTAGCCGGCGGGGCTGGTGTCGAACTCGGTGCGCAGGTCTTCCTGGGTGCGGAACAACCAGTCGCCCTGGGCTTGCACCAGGGTGGTGAAGTTCTGCTGGTAGCGCGTGGTGTAGTTCTTCGCGTCGTGGGCGGCCGGGCACAGGCTGCAGCACGGTTCGGCGCTGAATTTGGGCGCCTGTACTTCGTCGGCGCGCACGCCCTGGCTGGCCGCCAGCAGGCCGAGGGTCAAACCCGAAAGGCTGAGCAGTTTGATCATGTGTGGGTGCATAAAGGTCATCCTCAGTCCTGCATTTCGGTCTGGCGTTCGACGGGGTCGATCAGCACGGCTTTCTTCTGGCGTACCAGCAAGTCGAGAATCTCTTCCTGGCGATCGCCGAGAACGCCCGAGAAGCTGATGCCACTGGATTTGGTCGGCGCAAGCATCGACACGCGGTACAGCTCAACGCTCAACGGCGAGTCGATGGACAGCGGCCCGCTGCCATTGGCGGCCAGTTCACCGCCGACCACAATCAGCGAGACCTTGGTGTCGAACGGGTCGAGGGCGATGTCGCGGTCGGTGTCGGTCAAATCCTTGATGTGGCCGTACACGCCAGTCAGCCCGTTGGCCATGGCCACGTTCTCGTACAGGCGAATGTTCACGCTGTTACGTATGCGGATGCCGTGGCGACGGTTGCTGATCACCTTGTTGCCCCACAGCAGGTTATCGCCGCTCTCATAGAGGGTGATGCCGTCGGTGTGGTTGCGGTAGATCTCGTTGTCGGCGATCAGGTTGTTGATGCTGTTCCGGTCGATCACCAGGCCCGAGAGTTTGTTGTCGAAGCTGCGGTTGTTGAAGATGAAGCTGTCGTTCACTTCCCGGGAAATGATGATCCCGTGCTTCTTCTTCGTGCCGTAGACGGTGTTGTCGGTGATGATCAAACCGTGTGAACGGTCGTGGGGGTCAATGCCGTAGACGATGTTGTCTTTGTAGGTATTGCCCTTGAGCACAAAGCCGGTGGTTTCGTAGCAGTAGAAGCCATACCACATGTCCGAGAACTCGGAGTCGACGATCCAGCCCGTCGGCTCAGGGCGCTTGAGCACCTTGGCCATGTTCGGCGTGTACTGGGAAATACTCACGCCGTAGGACTTGCTGTTGGCGTAGCCGAAGCTGGCCATCTTGCTGTTGGCGATGTAGGTCTCGGTGCCGCCCCAGGCCAGCAGGAACGGACGGAATTCCTTGGGTGACTGGAAGGTCGCCGGGCCGTTGGTCTTTTCCTTCCAACCAGTGATTTTGGTGTCACGCACAAAGAGTTGGCCATCGTTGATCAGGAACGAACCGGCTTCCTGGGACAGACGCAGCTCCTGGGTCTGCTTGTCGATTTCGAGGATGCCCTTACGGCCTACCACGATCGGCAACCTGGCCAGGAACACCCCCGGCGAGGTTTCGCTGAAGTACTGCTTGGGCACTTTGTTCAGCAGGTCCTTGAGGTTCATGTAGCCGTCATCGACGAAGATCGCCTGGGGAATGCCGTGCTGGCGCACTACCCATTCAGCCATCTTGTTGTCGCCGCCGATGAAGTCCTTCAGGGCGTCTTCCTGCATCATCCGGCGGAGGCTGATTTTGCCGGGTTTGCTGCGCACGATTTTCTTCGCGATATTCGCCGCGGTGTAGCCGGATACGTCCGGCAGCGCAGGCTTGGCCAACTCCAGCGGCGCGGTCGGCGGGCTGGAGATGGTGTAGGTCTTGGCCTGTTGCAGCTCTTTGGCGATGGTCGGCGCTTTGTCGGCGAAGGCCGAGGCGCTGGCCAATAGCATGGCCGCGACGAGCAGGCTTTGAGACTTCATTGCGCAGGCTCCCATCAGAACTTCCAGATCACGTCGACAAAGGCGCGATGCATGTACGAGTCGACTTGGCTGCCGTAGGCGTCGCCCGGTTTGAACACGCCTGCACGGAAGCGCACCAGGGCCGACGGTTCGTCGATCGACTGGCTGAGCCCGGCCGGCAGCAGGCCTTTCTTGAAGTACTTGGTGACCACCAGGTCCATCTCCTGGCCCAGGTCTTTCTTGCCGTCTTCAAGCGGCAGGGAAGTGCTGGACAGGATCGCGCCGGTCACGTCATCGGTGTTGTTCTGCACGGCATCGATGCCGTTGCTGCCCACCGGCTTGTTGCCGTCGACGCGCCAGAACTTGTGGTACACCAGGCTGGCGTCATAGTCCTCGCGCAGTTGCCAGGAACCGAACAGGCTCATGGACTGCATGTTGTTCATCTCGCCGCGAAACGCTTCGCCGAAACGGTGGACGCGGGACTGGGTACCGGTCCAGTTCGAACGGTTGCTTTGCAGGCCGTTCTGCTCGTATTCGGCACTGGCGCGGGAGTAGGCGGCGCCTACTTGCCACTGCGGGTCGAGGCGCAGGCGCACACCCAAATCAGTGGCCCAGCCATTCACGTCATCGCTGCGCTTGGCATTGGCCGGGCGGGTGCCGTCGGCGTTCAAGGCGTTGACCGTGTCGCGGTCGCCCTGCATGCCGGTGACGCTCGCCCAATAGTTGACGGTGTTGGTGTTGCGCCAGTTGTAGGCGTCGCTGTTGGCTTCGATGCCGAGCCAGGTCAGGTCGCCGTTCTCGCGCTTGTCCAGTGAGTCGGTGGCCACGCCCGGTTGCGGGTAGTCGAGCTTGCCGTCGTCATGGGTGTGGTGCGCGCGCAGCCCGATCCACTGGCCTGGCGTCCACTGATAGGCGGCGTCGGCGTACAGGTGCTGACGGTCCTTGTCCTTGGGCGACAGTTCCTTGAGGTCGGTGCGGTATTCGCTGAAGCGCTCGGCGACACCGACATTGGCCTTGAGCAAGGTGGTGTCGAAGGTCCAGTTCAGCGCTTCGATATTGGTGTCGCGCCATTGGCCGTCGTCATTGCGCAGGCGTTGGCGACCGAGCTTGAGGAGCTCGCCGGGGTACGGCGTGAAGCCGCCGTAGGCGACCCAGAACTCGCGCATCGCCAGGTAGTTTTTCTTGCTCTTGCGGTCGTCATTGCTGGTCTGTTGGGTGGCGTCATCCGAGGACTGTTGCAGGGTGTCGGTCTCGATGATGTCGCTGGAGGTCACGGCCTGGCCCATGGCGTAGGCGCTCCAGTTGCCGCTTTCACCGTAGATCCACGGGCGCAGGTCAAGGCCGATGCCGTTGACGTCGCCGCCTTTCTGGGTGCCCAGGTCGCGGTCATCTTCGGACTGGCCGGTGACTTTGACTTCCAGGCCGAAGTTCTTGGCTTCGGTCAGCGCGGCCAGGGTCGGGCACGACCACAGCAGGGCGCAGGTCAGGCCGATGCCGGCCTTGACGAATGGGTTGAGCTTCATAGGGATTCCTCGCCGTCTTCTTCTTGCAGGGCGTGCAATTGCAGCGTGCTTTGGGCCAGGGTGCCGCGCGCGGCCAGCTCCTGTTGCACCAGGCGTTGGCCTTCGGCGCGTTGTTCCGGGGGCAACGCAGCTTCGAGCTGGGTCGCCAGGTCGTTGGCTTCCGGCGTGTCCTGGGCCTTGGCCAACTGGCTGAAGACATAGGCGTTAAGCGGGTCGGGCTTGGTGCCCTTGCCTTGGGAAAACAGTTGGGCGATCGCGAAGTCGGCGCTGTTCTGGCCGTTGCGCGCCGCCGTCAGCAAGTGGTCAAGGGCCTTTTGCGAATAGACCTTGCCCAGGTAGCCACGGCGGTAGATCTGGCCGAGGTAGTAATCGGCAGCCACTTCGCGGCCGACGGCTTTCTGGAAGTGCTCTTCGGCGGCCTTGGCATCTGCCGGGACCCATTTGCCTTCGTAGTAGAGCTTGCCCAGCAACAGCTCGGCGCGGGGTTGGTCGGCGGCGCGGCCGTTGTCGAGGTAGTTCATCATTTGGTCGACGTCACCCAGTTCCGGGAAGTCGTAGAGCAGTTGCGCCAGGCTGACCCAGGAGGCCGGGTAGCCCGGGGCGATTTTTTCCAGCAGGGCCTGGGCGGTTTTTTCGTCGGTCTTGCCCAGGCTGGCATCGCCCAGCACGCGAGCCACGCTGTCGACCCGCTGGGCGGTGACGGTGCCACGGCTGTAGCCGGCTTCCATTTGCTTAAGCAGCTCGGCCTGTTTTTCCGGCTCGGCTTTTTTCTGGTAGACCGTGGCCAGCTCGACGTAGCAGATATCGGTGGTGTTCAGCGCGGCCTTGCAGATGCTTTCCACTTCATCCAGATGCTGGTCGTAGGTGTCCTGGGTGCGATACAGCAGCACCTGGGCCAGGCCGGCTTCCGGGTAGCCCGAGGCGCGCCATTTGCTGATCTGCTGCTGGGCGTTGATGTTCGGGAAGCTATGCGGGTATTGCAGGTACAGCATCGCCAGCGGGATCAGGGTGTTGCCTTCGCCGTTGGCAAAGGCTTTTTTCAACAGGCCTTCGGCTTCATGGTGCTCGGCTTCAGTAGCGCCCGGCTTGGCCACCAGCAGGCGACCCAGGCGTGCCTGGGCACGGGGCGAGGTATCGGCAGCCGCGCGATAGGTCGCCTCGGCCTGCTTGATTTGCTCGGGGTCGCGGGTGCCGACCTGGATATCCGCCAGGCCCACCTGGGCCTCGCTGTAGCCCAGGTCTGCCAGTTGCTGGTAGTTCTGCTGCGCGGTGACCGTGTCGCCACGCTTGAGGGCGTCGTTGGCCAGGCGTTGGTCGGGCAGGCCGGCGCAACCGGCGAGGCTCACGGCCAAGGCCAGGGCACAATACGCCAAGGCAGAGTGGGACCTGCTTTGGGTGGGAGCTGGCTTGCCTGCGATGCCGATGTTGGATTCACCACCGTCATCGCGGGCAAGCCCGGCTCCCACATTGGCCAGCGCTGTTTTTAGAATAGGGTTCACAGGCATGTCCTCGCTTACAGACCGTGAGCCATGGCTTTGTCGATCAGCCAGTTCAGGGATGGGCCGCGGTCGCTGGTGACTTCAACCGGGCGGCCGGCGTAGGTGCTGTCCAGCGGGGCGTCGGGTTTGATCTGCACGCGAATGTCGGAGGACATTTCGCTGCTGTTGAGGCTGGTGCTGCTGACGATGGTGCCGGTACGTACCTGCTCTTCATCCGCCACCTGGAAGTTCACGCGGGTACCCGGGCGGACGTCGGCAAACTGGCGATAGGAGAAGCGTGCATCAACGTTGGCCTGGCTGCCGCGTGGCACCAGTTGGAAGATCACATCGCCCTTGCTGGCGTACTGACCGTCGGCGACCAGTTGCTGGGCCACGACGCAGTCGCACGGGGAGGTGAGGGTGCCGGTCATTTGCTTGCCGAACAGTTCTTCTACCTTGGCCGGTTGCAGCTGGTCTTCGTCCAGATGGCCCTTGAGTACATCGAGCATGCTGGTGCTGAAGGTTGCCAATGGCGCGCCTTTGGCGGCGACCGCATCGCCTTTGATCAGGCTTTGTACGGTGCCGTCGCGAGGCATGGTCACGTTCATCCCGGGCACGCTCACCAGGCCGGATGTGGCGTGGCTGACGAAGTACATGCCGTATACCGATTTGACGACAAAACCGAAGGCAGCCAACCCCACCACAAAGATCCCGAGGCTGAAGGTCACCGCACGCAGGCGGCCCGCCGCCGTCATGTTGCTGCCGCCGTCCTTGACCTTGCGCGCCTTGGTGAAGTTGTCCCGTTGCAGGGTCGCCAGCACGTCGCCCATGGTCACGATGTCGCCGGCCAGGTGTGAGGTGATCAGGTGGCGCAGGGTGGAGATGTCCTGGGCGTCGAGGTTCTGGAACTGGCAACCGGTGCGGCCGGTCTGGCGGTCGTAGGAGCGAATCTGCAGCTCGACGTCCATCGCCAGGCCCAGGTTATCGATCACAAACTGCAAGCGACCCTTGTGCACATCGCCGACTTTCAGCGGCTGCTGCGGAGCGTTGAACGCCAGGCCGCCGGCGGACAGGTCGATGACCCGCACTTCCATCGGTGTTTGGTCGGCGCCGAAGAAGCGCAGCTTGGCCGGGATTTTGACCCGGGCGTGTTGGCGCTGGGCTTCGGATTCGTGGACAACGTTGGCGTTTACTGGGCTATTCATGGTGTTTAGTTCCTAGTTAATTCAGGCTTGGCAGGGTCAAACCATCATCAGCAACACGGCGACGAAAATGCTGCCGGCGGAGAAGGTCATGGTCCGAGACGACCAGGTGTTGAACCAACGTTGAAAGCTGGCCAAATCGCGGGTCAGTTTGGTGTCCTGGCGGGTCCAGGACTGTTGATCAAGGCGGAAGAACACGTAGATCTTCACCAGCGCGCCCATGATCTGGTTGTAATAGAGAATCACCGGGTAAGCCGGGCCGATCTTGTGGCCGGAGCACGACAGCAGCAGGGTCAGAATCAGGCGGGTGATGCCGATCCACAGCAGGTAGGCGAGGATGAACGCGCCGCCGTATTTGAAGGTGGCGATGATTGCCACGGTCAACCCCAGCAGGGAGGTCCACATCGACACGCGTTGATCGAACAGCACAATGCTGGTGAACAGGCCGAGGCGACGCATCCCCAGGCCGAGGGCACGTGAGTTCTGGCGCAGGTTGTTGCCGTACCAGCGGAACATCAGTTTGCGGCTGGCCTTGATAAAGCTCTTTTCCGGCGGGTGTTCCACGGTGTGGATCGCGGCGTCCGGCACGTAGAAGGTGTCGTAGCCCAGGCGCATCAGGCTGAACCAGCTGGACTTGTCGTCACCGGTCAAAAACTTGAAGCGGCCCAGGCGCCAGTGTTGCAGCGAGTCGCTTTCCACGTCGGCGATAAAGCCCGGGTCGGTGACCACGTTGGCGCGGAACACCGACATGCGACCGGTCATGGTCAGCACGCGCTTGGACAGGGCCATGGAGCACATGTTGATGTGGCGTTGGGCGAAGCGCAGCTTGTGCCACTCGCTCATGATGTAGCCGCCGCGCACTTCACAGAACTCGTTGGTGGTCAGGCCGCCGACATTGCCGAACAGCTGGAACCACGGCACGGTCTTGCGCACGACGCCCTCGGCGAGCACGGTATCGCCATCGATCACGGCCACCACGGCGCGGTCGTCCGGCAGGTGGCGGGAGATGGCGCGAAAACCGAAGGCTAGGCCGTCACGCTTGCCGGTACCGGCGATACGCACGAAGTCCAGCTTGACGTGGTCGGGCGGGTTCATCCTGGCCCACAGGCTCTTGACCAGCAGCTCATCGGACATTTCCACCAGGGAGCAGACCACGGTGGTGGGGAAGCCACATTCGATGGCCTCGCGGATCACCGAGCTGTAGACCTGGGCAGTGGTCAGCGCGTCGATCCTGAAGCTGGTGACCATCAGGAATACGTGGGACGGGTCTGCCGCTTTGCCCAGCTTGCGCACTTTGCGCCGCAGGTGCGGGTAGACCACGTACAGGAACAGCATGCCGCGAAAGAAATGCGTAGCACCCATCGAGTAGCGCCAGATACCGACGGCGCCAATCAGGAAAATAAAATTCTTCGACTCGGAGTCGAACGTACTCGCCGGCAACAGCAGGGCGAGACCCATCAGCAGGCTGAGGAAAAACAGCCAGCCGGCGGATTGGAGGAGTACGTGTTTTAACTTGGACATAGGCGTCATCCGCAAGTGAAGGAGGCTTCAAGCAACAAGCGCCGGGGATCAGGACGCTTGTCGCTTGAAACTTGCCGTTGCTGTTACCAGCAAATGCCTTCGGTACGACCGCTCACGCTGGTGGCCTTGGACATGAAGCCCACCAGGTCGACCACTTGCTTGCCGTGGGGTGCGTTGTGCGCCAGGGCACGGAACTTCTCATCGCGGTTGCCCAGAATGATCACGTCGGAGTTGTTGATCACTTCGTCGAAGTCCGAGTTGAGCAGGGACGACACGTGAGGGATCTTGCCTTCGATGTAGTCCTTGTTGGCGCCGTGCACGCGAGCGTACTCGACGTTGCTGTCGTAGATGCTCAGGTCGAAACCCTTGCCGATCAGCATCTCTGCCAGTTCCACCAGCGGGCTTTCGCGCAGGTCATCGGTGCCGGCCTTGAAGCTCAGGCCCAGCAGGGCGACTTTGCGTTTGTCATGGCTGGAGACGATGTCGAAGGCGTTCTGCACCTGGGACTCGTTGCTGCGCATCAGCGAGTTGAGCAGCGGCGCATCCACGTCGAGGGAGCTGGCGCGGTATGTCAGGGCGCGTACGTCCTTGGGCAGGCAGGAGCCGCCGAAGGCAAAGCCCGGGCGCATGTAGTACTGGGACAGGTTGAGGGTCTTGTCCTGGCAGACCACTTCCATCACTTCGCGACCGTCGACACCTACCGCCTTGGCGATGTTGCCGATCTCGTTGGCGAAGGTCACTTTGGTCGCATGCCAGACGTTGCAGGTGTACTTGATCATCTCGGCGACGGCGATGTCCTTGCGGATGATCGGGGCGTCGAGTTCTTCGTACAGCGATTGCAGGACATCGCCGGAAGCGGTGTCGAACTCGCCGATAACGGTCATTGGCGGCAGATCGTAGTCGGCGATGGCCGTGCTTTCACGCAGGAACTCAGGGTTGACCGCGACGCCGAAGTCGACGCCGGCTTTCTTGCCCGAGCAGTCTTCGAGAATCGGGATCACCACATTCGCCACGGTGCCTGGCAGCACGGTGCTGCGGACCACGATGGTGTGGCGGGTGGTCTTGTCACGCAGGACAAAACCGATCTCGCGGCACACCGATTCGATGTAGTTGAGTTCCAGGTCGCCGTTTTTCTTGCTCGGCGTGCCGACGCAAATCATCGACAGGTCGGTATCACGGATAGCGTCGGCGAAATTGGTAGTGCCGCGCAGTCGGCCGGTCTGAATACCTTGGCTCAACAGTTCGCCCAGACCCGGTTCAACGATGGGGGATTTACCCGCGTTGATCAGGTCGATCTTTTCCTTGGAGATGTCTACGCCAACGACCTCATGGCCCCGTGCAGACAGGCAACCGGCACATACCGCGCCGACGTAACCCAAACCAAATATGCTGATGCGCATCGCATTTACCTCATTGTTAATCGTGCCACTAGATGGCCGGAGTTCATGTTTTGAAGCGTCACTCAGGCGCTGGAAAGTTCGACGAATAAACGTCGATATATCCAGTGCAGGCATACTAAAAGTCGAGTGACTAACTAATGCACTCAAGTTGTGCGCAACGTGGCCTTATTGTTGGGGCTTGCCCTGAAATGCAGCCAGCCTTCCTGGGGAAGGGCCTGGCGCCAGTGCCGCAAGGCGTTGACAGGGGCTTTTAGCCCTTATTTATCAACGGCTTGGGTTGTCTCACTGACCCATGCAGGTGAGCTCAGCCTTGGCCTTGTCGGAGAAAGTAGTAAAACCTTTTCGTCCGCCTTCAACTAATCAGTTGATGATTTGACCATTGAGTCAAAGCTGTATGACAACTTTGCTACTTCCCTTGGTCGCCGCGTAAGTCATCTCTTACATCTGCAGAGATAATCGTTACCGGTGGTATGAGCGGTGCTTTAGGACATAGTTCCTGCCCACTCATCCTGTTTCCGGAAATTTCTTGAAATATTAGGAAAGATGGCACTAGTACTATTGTGATAGCACTTGCTATTTGGGCCAGTAGTTGCGGGGAGTTACGAGGGGTAAATAGTTTTGTGCCACTACTCTTTAAAAAGAGTCGTGCCACTACGAAAAAAATTGACGAATGTCGAGTGAAATAAATGTTAGGAAATCTGAAGAAATATTTTTGACGCCAAATAAATGACGATTAGAGGGGCTTAGGAGGGGGTTATTCGAGGGAATTGTTGTGGCGAGGGAGCTTGCTCCCGCTGGGGCGCGAAGCGGCCCTGGCTTTTTTGGGGCCGCTGCGCAACCCGGCGGGAGCAAGCTCCCTCGCCACGGGTTTCCGGTTTTCAGAAAGACTGAGTTATTCCGGTGCGTGATCCCGCAGGAACACCAGGTTATCCGGCTTCGACTGCTCCGCATTGAAGCGATAACCCTGCACGTCAAACTCCTTGAGCCTGGCCGGGTCGTTGATGCGTTCTTCAATCACAAAGCGGCTCATCATGCCCCGGGCCTTTTTGGCGTAGAAGCTGATGATCTTGTACTGGCCGTTTTTCAGGTCCTTGAACTCGGTGTTGATGATTCGCGCGTTCAGTGCCGGGCGTTTGACTGCCGAAAAGTACTCGTTGGAGGCCAGGTTGAGCAGCACGTCATCGCCTTGTTCGGCCAGGGCTTCGTTGAGCCACTCGCTGATGCGGGTGCCCCAGAAAGCGTACAGGTCCTTGCCACGGGCGTTGGGCAACTTGGTGCCCATCTCGAGGCGGTACGGCATCATCAGGTCCAGTGGGCGCAGCAGGCCGTACAGGCCGGAGAGCATGCGCAGGTGATCCTGGGCGTAGGTAAAGTCGGCGTCCTTGAAGGTTTCGGCGTTGAGGCCGGTGTAGACATCGCCCTTGAAGGCCAGCAGGGCTTGCTTGGCGTTGGCGGGGGTGAAGGCTGGGGTCCAGCTGCCGAAGCGTGCGGCGTTGAGGCCGCCGATTTTGTCGGAGACGTGCATCAACTCGCTGATTTGCGCCGGGCTCAGTTCCCGCAGTTGTTCGATCAGCTCCTGGGAGTGGTCGAGGTATTGCGGTTGGGTGAAGCGCGGGGTGACCGGCTTTGACTCGAAATCGAGGGTTTTGGCGGGGGAAATCACCGTCAGCATGAAGTCGTCTCCTTTAATCGTGGGGGGATTCTAGGGGGTAGGGCGGTTTGACTCCACCTATGATGGTGATAGGCACTTGTTAGTGATGGGCCGGTCGGGAATGAGCATGCTGGAAATTGGTTATACAGCGCAGGTACGTCATCGTGGTGGTCCAGACGGCGCAGGTGGATCACCAGACCAATTAGCGGCGTGGCGGCATCGCACAGTGGATCCAGGCCAGACCACGCAGAGGGTTCTTGGCCGTTGGCTTTAGCCGTCTCGACCAAACTGTAAAGTTGAGCGCTGGCCGTCGCGCCTTTGGGCGTGTAACTGCGTCAGGACCGACAGACTGTTTTGCTGTCGACCTTCATGGCGATGTTCATCGCCGACTTCTTTTAAATCTCGCTCGATACCGTACCGCTTGTTGATCAGATTCAGGGCTACATCGGCACCTCCGGTTTTTCCATTGGGTGGCACTTTTCTGCCAATCAGGCTGTCATCATTGGTCGCTGCGGTCGGACGGTTGCCAACTGGCCGTTGGGTCTGGGTCAGTACCTCGGCCATCAGATTGTCAGTGGCATCGTACTGATAGTCCTTCTGCAACAACGGCAGCACCTCGGGGGCAACCTGCTGAGAGTGCAGGGCCTTCTGGCTGAGGCGGCCATTGCGGTCGTAGCGGGTGCGAGTGTGCAGGGCGCCCTGGGTGCGCAGCACTTCCTCGTGCAGTTGGTCGCGCTCGAAGTCGCTGATCACTCTGCCATTCAGGTTGAGTTGATGCAGGTGGCCGCTGCCGTAGTACAGATGGTTGAGTTGACGCTGGTCGGGCAGGGTCAGGGTTTCCAGGTTGCCCAGGGCGTCGTAGCGATAGCCCAGTTCACCCGCGTCGCTGCTTTCGCTGAGCAACTGACCGAGCGAGTCGTAGGCATAACTTAGTTTCTGCTGCGTACCCTGCCTGTCGGTAAATG
>NZ_JAIWYM010000079.1:0-1224 GCF_020515595.1 Pseudomonas sp. MWU16-30323 | reverse complement strand
AATGACGGTGGTCGGCGGATTGGTGTTATCCGGAACCAACTTCTCGAAGTTACCGCCAGTAGCCGCTGTAATCGTGGTGCTGACGGTGGAACCGTTGTTGTAAACGTCATTGACTGGTGTTTGGAAAACCACGGTGCCGGTGGTTTTACCGGAATCAATGGTAATGACTTGACCGTTGGACAGCGTCACGGTCACCGGAGCATGAGCTTCGTTGCTCAAGGTCGCGGTGTAGGTGATCTGGCCGCCTTCAGTGATAGCGGTGTCAGTAGTCGACAGCGTTACCGTGGTGGTGTCGATCGAATCCGAAATGACAGTGGTCGGCGGATTCGTATTGTCTGGAACCAACTTCTCGAAGTTACCGCCAGTAGCGGTGGTGATGGTCGTGCTAACGGTCGAACCGTTGTTGTAGACGTCGTTGACCGGCGTTTGGAATACCACGGTGCCGGTAGTTTTACCGGCATCAATGGTGATGACCTGGCCGTTGGACAGCGTCACGGTCACCGGCGCGTGAGCTTCGTTGCTCAAGGTCGCGGTGTACGTGATCTGGCCACCTTCGGTGATCGCCGTGTCGTTGGTCGACAGCGTTACGGTGGTGGTGTCGATCGAATCCGAAATGACGGTGGTCGGCGGATTTGTATTGTCCGGAACCAGCTTCTCGAAATTACCGCCAGTAGCCGTCGTAATCGTGGTGCTAACGGTGGAACCGTTGTTGTAGACGTCGTTGACCGGCGTTTGGAAAACCACGGTGCCGGTAGTTTTGCCGGAGTCAATGGTGATGACCTGGCCATTGGACAAGGTCACGGTGACCGGCGCGTGAGCTTCGTTGCTCAAGGTCGCGGTGTACGTGATCTGCCCACCTTCGGTGATCGCAGTGTCGTTGGTCGACAAGGTTACCGTGGTGGTGTCGATCGAGTCGGTAATCGTGGTGGTCGGCGGATTGGTGTTATCCGGCACCAGCTTCTCGAAGTTACCGCCAGTGGCCGTCGTAATCGTAGTGCTGACGGTGGAACCGTTGTTGTAAACGTCATTGACTGGTGTTTGGAAAACCGCAGTGCCGGTAGTTTTACCGGCATCAATGGTGATCACCTGGCCGTTAGACAGGGTTACGGTCACCGGTGCGTGAGCTTCGTTGCTCAGCGTGGCGGTGTAGGTGATCTGGCCGCCTTCGGTGATCGCCGTGTCGTTGGTCGACAATGTCACGGTGGTGGTGTCGATCGAATCCGA
>NZ_JAIWYM010000078.1:0-1269 GCF_020515595.1 Pseudomonas sp. MWU16-30323 | reverse complement strand
AATACGCCGGTGATGCTGCAGGAAGTCGCGCAAGACGGTGGCCCCCTCGGCGACCCCATCCACAAAACCATCGGCCCCAGCGGCATGCTCGAAGTCACCGAGTGCACCGTGGACCGGCAGTATCGAGTCAGCTTTTATCCCAACGTTTCCAGGGACCACATCAAGGCGCTGTATGCCTCCTATCAGTCCGAGATCAGCTCGCTGGAAGGCCGCTTGCGCGACGAGTGGACGAGCACGTTCAAGCCGATATGGGAGCGCTATTCCAAGGCGGGTTATGGCGAGCGCTACACCTCGCTGCAACTGGCTTATGCGCGAGGCTTTGAAAACGTGCTTTACGGTCTGTGGGACGGTATTGCGCAGCTGTACCAGTGGTTGGCAGACATCAAGCCCAACAGCGAAAAGCTCCTGCAGTACCTCTCCCAAGCCGAGCTTGGAGCGCTGCTGAAGCTCAGTCATGAGGCGATTGCCAAGGGATTGTTGATGCTCAGCGACGAGCCGCTGCTGTTCATCTACCTGTCCGCGATGGTCAGTTGGATGCGCATGCTGCCGCCGCACTACCTGTTTGAGTTGCTGGGGGAAATCACCACCGAGGTGTTGCTCAACCTGCTGTTGCTGTGGGCTACGGGTGGCATGGGTGTGGCGGTACGCCTGGGTGCGCAGGTGCTGGGCAAGGTCAAGTCCGAGCGGGCACGGGAGTGGTTGGAGCAGATTGCCAGGCTAGGCGGTACGGCCCGGATGGACGGGCATGCCGAGGTGCTTAAGCCGTTATCGCTTCAGAGTCATGCAGTGCCGGTGAAAGCTGCGGCGGCGCCGTTGAAGGCTGGCGTGGACGAGATTTCCAACCCGGCACCGATGGTGCGGGAGCCAAAGACGGCGCGCACGGCGCTGGTGAAGCAAGAACCTGTGGATGATGCCCCGGCTTCGGCGAAAAACCCCAATGGGGAGGCGTCGGCTTGTGCAGTAGATACCTGTAAAAACGGCTGCCCGGTCTCGATGGTTACAGGTGAGGAACTGCTGACCCTCACCGATGGCTCGTTGGAGGGTGTGCTGCCGTTTGCCTGGACGCGGTTGTATCGCAGCAGCGCGGTAGAAGTGGATTGCGGGTTGGGGTTTGGCTGGAGTCATTCATTGGCCCAGCGCTTGGTGGTGAGCGGCGAATCGGTGGTGTGGACCGATCACGAGAACCGCAGCACCACCTTTCCCCTCCCTTCTGCTGCGCGGCCGGCCATCACCAATAGCCTGGCAGAAGCGGCGATTTATCTGGGCGCC
>NZ_JAIWYM010000077.1:0-1291 GCF_020515595.1 Pseudomonas sp. MWU16-30323 | reverse complement strand
TGAGGGTTGGGGCAAGAGTCGGGATGAGTGGCATGACCAGCGAGTGAGGCGCGAGCAGAACCTGTGCTTTCAAGGGCAGTACCTTGACCGCGAAACTGGGCTGCACTACAACACGTTCAGGTTTTATGATGCGGATGTGGGAAGGTTTACGCAGCCGGATCCGATTGGGTTATTGGGTGGGTTGAACCTTTATCAGTACGCGCCGAATCCAGTAGATTGGGTTGATCCATGGGGGCTTTCAGCCTGCGCACCAACTCACCATATAGCCACCAACAAACACAAAGTGTGGTCTGACCGTTTTAGAGCCTTATTTAAACAAAATGGGCTGGGTAAGTTTAAAAATGGAAAATCAAGAAAAGATGTTCTCAACGACCCATTGAATAAAGTAGACGTACCTGGACATAAAGGCCCTCATCCAGAAGGCATGCACCAAAAAATATTTGATCGTTTAGAACGTGCAAGTGAGCGAGGGCGAGACTCTTTCATCAGAGAGATGAATAAATTGAGAGACGAAGCCACCACCCCTGGCACCTGGCTAAATAACGTACTAACAAAGGTATCGCCATGAAGTACTTCAAAATCAACCCAAATGTATCAAGCAAGAAGTGGGCTGGTTATTTAAACCCTCAAACAAAATTATTTGAAGGCACAGACCCCATTAGCGCCATATCACTATCAGAGTCGGACAAAAAAATATCCAAAGCACTATCCTACAAACCACTTACAGATGGGCCTATCCCTCCCATAAATACAATCGGATCACAATTTATTGTTTTCGACTCCAACATAAAGGGCATTAGCAGCATAGATGGAGAAGGAACCCAACTTGTACCTATAAAAAACTCCACCATTCAACACACTTACCTTTTGATGCACGTACACAACCACATCGACTGTATTGATTGGAGTTTATCAGAATTCGATCCTTGGCCGGAAAACTACTCACCTGAAGAATGGGAGAGTAAAAGAGCGCGCATTTTTATAACTCCAGTAATTTGCTTGGAGAAAATACCTGAAAAACTAAATTCATTTCGATTAAAAGAATGGAAAGATGCATTCAATATAGTCGTTACCGAAAAGCTAAAAAATAAAATACTATCCCTTGACTTTGATCATTCATTTTTAGAGTTCCACGAATTGAAAACCACATAAACATCTAACACTCAAAGAACCTCAACAACCATTTGCACATTACTCCGTTGCTGGAACCGCCCCCGACCACGAATGGCGGGTCACCCGCCACTGGGGCAGCGATGGCGAGGACTATCACTTTCATTACGACCTGGCCAAA
>NZ_JAIWYM010000076.1:0-1362 GCF_020515595.1 Pseudomonas sp. MWU16-30323 | reverse complement strand
GGGACTGTCAGATTTTTTGTGTGCGGGCCGGTAACGGCCTGCCGTCAGGCAGGCCCTGATTCTCACCAGGTCGGCCTGATGAACCGATCTCCGTACAGAATCGCAAATTGATTCATCGCGCTTTTCCAATCATGGGCCGGTTTCCCCCAATTGGCTGTTATGTTGCGCAATCCCAGCCAAATCAGTTTGGTCGCTGCGTCATCATTCGGGAAATGCCCGCGAGTCTTGATGACCTTGCGTAGCTGGGCGTTGATGCTCTCAATGGCGTTGGTGGTGTAAATCACTTTCCTGATGGCTGGTGGGAAGACGAAAAATGGAATCACTCGATCCCAGGCACGCCTCCAGGCAGCCACCACCGTCGGATATTTCTCACCCCACGGCCCGTTCTCAAACTCATCGAGCGCTTGCGCGGCTGCTTCGGCATTGATGGCTTGGTAAATCGGTTTCAGTTCCTTGGCCAGAGCCCGTCGCTTGTCCCAAGCCGCGTAGTCGAGGCTGTTGCGGATCAGGTGCACGATGCACGTTTGCAATGTCGTCTCTGGAAACACGGCACTGAGAGCCTCTGGCATACCTTTGAGGCCATCGGTCACGGCAATCAGCACATCTTCGACACCGCGCGTCTTGAGATCGTTAAAGACCTTCATCCAAAACTTCGCACCTTCGGTGTTCTCGATCCAGATGCCCAGGATATCCCGCGTCCCATCGGGAAGAACGCCCAGGGCCAGGTAAATGGCCTTGTTGCGCACCAGGCCCTCTTCGCGGATCTTCACCCGCAGCGCATCGAAGAAAATGACCGGGTACATTGGCTCAAGTGGCCGCTGTTGCCATGCGCCAATCTCTTCCATGACCTCGTCTGTCACAGAGCTGATGAAATCGGGTGAAACGTCGGTTCCATACTGCTCGGACAAAAAGGCTCGGATCTCTCTGACCGTCATTCCACGGGCGTACATGGCGATGATCTTGTCATCGAAACCGGTGTACCGCCGCTCGTGCTTAGGGATCAGAATGGGCGCAAAACTGCCGTCTCGATCGCGCGGGATTTCCAGCCGCAGCGGCCCATCGCCGGTCAAAACCGTCTTGCCACTCTTGCCGTTACGCTGGTTGCTTTCATCCTCTGGGCGCTGCGCGCCCGGCGGATAGCCCAGGTGGTGACCAAGCTCGGCATGCAGCGCGCGCTCGATCAGGGCCTTCTTGAACGCCGCAGAGGCATCCTCGATAGCTTCTGCGGTCATCAGGCCCTCACCGAACTGCTCCAGCAGCTCTTTGGGGATTTTGGGCAGGTCACGCAAGGGTTTCTTTTTGGTTGGCATACATGCACCTCTTACTCATGTTATGCCCGAACACAAAATTTCTGACACCCTC
>NZ_JAIWYM010000075.1:0-1445 GCF_020515595.1 Pseudomonas sp. MWU16-30323 | reverse complement strand
GTTATTGGGTGGATTCAATCTTTATCAGTACGCTCCAAACTCCGTAATCTGGACCGATCCTTCGGGCTGGGAATGTGGAAAGTCTGGGAGAGGATTCCTAAGCTGGGCAAAAAAATGGCATGACAAGCGCGTAATAGAAATATTCGGGCCTCAAAAAGGTAGAAACTTCGGCAGACAACGCTCATATGACAGTCATTACAAAGGTCGGGATATTGAATATAAATCCGACAACTTTAAAAAAGGCCTTCGCTCTACAGAGAGTTTAAATCGAATGACAACACAAATTGACAAAGACATTAAACTAAAAAATTCGCAAGGTGCAAATCCACACTGGCACTTTGAACATGACCCAAGAGTAGCGCCCGAGATGGGCAGTGTTTTGCAAAAACTAGAAAGCGCCAATATTCCGTGGACATTTGGCCCGAAAGCCCCATTTTAATATCACGAGACACCTATAATGCCACGAGCAAATTCGATTGTAGAAAATTTACACACTCTTATTTTTGAGCACAGATTCGCACCAGCCTACCCACTATGGTCAAAAAACATAACTTCCCTTTGCCGGGCAATACCTAACAGCAAGCATTACTGCTACATAATCATAACAACAAATAAAGATAACTCTCTCACGACCGACCTGTGGGTAGGCCCAATAAACTATCCAGATAGCTCACTAGATTCAAACTGCAGTGCATTCAAAATAGCAATTGGCATAACGCATGATGAAGACCCAGATTTTTTATCGAAATGCCAGCAGCGTATCATTAAACTTATCCCCTACGTCGATGCGTTCGCAAACGCAGTACAAGAAGAACTACTATCTCCTTCCCTCGTAGCAACAAGCCAAACCACAGCACAGCGAATGATTGCCTACCATCACTTTCTAGAAGCGTACGATAAGCTAAAGCAGCACCAAATATTCCCACAACTTCATGATGAATTAATAAGCCTATACAGAAAAGGTGGAAAAAGCCTTTCAAAAACAATCAAAAATATAAAAAATATTGCGCCAGATATATTGAATAACACTTCGCAAGCATCATCCGATTTCCTCAAAGATTATCTAACCCCACCGTTTGACCTCTCATCCATTCTTGCAGAGTTCGCATTTATTGAGACCTCAGCCAGATATGCCGCTCAACAGCCAATAACTATATAGCCTCTAAGGACAATCCATCCGATTCCGCAGGGATGCCCGAGCAGCTGAAGAAAGTGAGCTACCGGATCTACTCGGTGGGCAATCCGGTAGCCGTATTCACCGGCAGAAAGTTTCAGGACGGGTCGGGAGATCTGGACTTCACCCTCCCATGAATCCTGCCCATCGTCAGGGCACGCCGCTGCAACAGCAATGACCGGCGCGATAACAGACTATTTGGGCACTGTACAAGGTCTACCACCGCCTCGAGCCGCTCGGCCAATGACCACCGACCCGCAAGGCGGCGAAT
>NZ_JAIWYM010000074.1:0-1465 GCF_020515595.1 Pseudomonas sp. MWU16-30323 | reverse complement strand
TTGGTAGCGTTTATCCAGCAGCGGCAGTTCTTCGCGGGCGGCGTTGCGGTAGTGCAGGGCTTTCTGGCTGAGGCGGCCATTGCGGTCGTAGCGGGTGCGGGTCAGCAGACTGCCCTGGGTGCGCAGGACTTCGTCGTGCACTTGGTCGCGTTCGAAGTCGCAGATCACTCGGCCATTGAGGTTGAGTTGATGCAGGTGGCCGCTGCCGTAGTACAGGCGGTCCAGCGCATCCCACTCGAAGCGGTAGCGTTCGTGGTTTTCATTGCTCAGGTACAGCAGGCGGTTATAGGCGTCGTAGCCAAACTCGACGGTATGGCCGAGGGCGTCAACCCGCTGGGTCAGCCGGCCACTGCGGTCATAACGCAGGCGGGTGATGCGCGGGACCGGGTCGGTGTAAGTGGTCAGTTGGCCGGCGGCGTTGATGTCGTAGCGGTCGCTGCGGCCTAGCGGCTATCGCCTTCTTCCAGGTCCGACTCAAAGCGGTATTCACTCGGCATCCAACGCGGTGATTTTCCAATCATAGGTAGTGTGGCCCAAATTATTGCTCGAGATCCGTGAGAAATTCTTCGAAGGAGTTAGATATTAACAATAGCTCTTTTTCATCGGCCAACCATAGATAGATTAGCCCTGAATCTTCATTTCTAGTGGATAGGGCGAATATGTTGCCGCAGTCGTCATAGGCAAAGGGGATTAGATTTATTAAGTCAGGTTGTCCTTTGATTAATTGTTTGTAAGTGTCTTCAATTGTGGCTTCACCATTTTTTATAGAGAGAAAACTATTTAGTAAGAAAGCGTTGTTTTCAATTGTTGATTCATCAAGAGTTCCGCCATTGTTTGCTATATAGAAGTCCCTAAAATACTTTGATGGCATACTGCCGATAGACTTTGTGAACTCATCGAACTCAGTATTGCTGATTGGCGCTTCACAATTCTGTAAATTTATGGGCATCTAGTAGGTCCTTTTGGCTTAGTTAATCTTGCGGGGTGAGTGTATTTTTTTCCTGTTGCGGTTGAATACTGACTGACGCCTCCCGCGTGTTTTATTCCTAGGTGAGCTTTTTGTTTTACAAGTTGTACCGTTCCGGTGTTTGATAGTGGGTCGTAATCGTTTACATGGTGCCAAACATAACCTTTAGGTGCGGACTTTTGATTTAATCCGGCTTTTTTGTTTGCAGCTTGTGTGTCTAAGGCATAATCTCCTGTATATTTTATTGGTACAACCGGGTTGATGCTAGGTTTGTTGTATAGTGCATTACTGTTTTTGTAATCGAGTCCCCCGCCTGGAGTTTGTTTTACTCCCTCGATGCCTAGTTCGTTTAATGCTGCAATTGGATCATAGGCGAAGCCAAGAGGATCAGTGAATTTGATCGGATTCGGCGCGTACTGATAGAGGTTAAGCCCTCCCAACAACCCAATAGGATCCGGCTGCGTAAACCGCCCCACATCCGCATCATAAAACCTGAAG
>NZ_JAIWYM010000073.1:0-1466 GCF_020515595.1 Pseudomonas sp. MWU16-30323 | reverse complement strand
GCCATCCCTTTCAAGGTCTGCGTTTAAAAGCCCGTTTAAGGCCATGTTTAAGTACGTTTATCCGACTTAGCCGCCTTAAGCACCCTAGCTGTTGAGACATGCGCCCGTGCCGCCTTACCTTCCAGCCACTCCTTGGGCTTGGCTACTTTGGGGCCACGAGGGCTTTTTGCTACGGACTTAGGTTTGATCATCCTTGCCAGGGCCAGCAATCGCTCTGCCAGCCCTTGCGGAGTCTTTTCAAGAGGGAAATTTTCCGCAGGCAATGCGATCTGCAAGCCTTGATAATCACTGCGAACATGCACCGCCAAGTGGAAAATCGAAACCTCCCAACCCTCTGGCTGCGTTTCGCGGTGCGCCTGTTCAACGCTACGCTTGAGAACCGACAAAACGTTGTAAGCCAGGACCGCTGAGGCAAAGCCCAATAGCGCGGCTTTCGGGCTGCCAAGGCCTGCAATTTCACTGTCCAGTACCGACTCAAGGCGCTGAAACATTCCCTCGATACTCCAGCGACGACGGTATAAATCGGCTATCTGCTGGGCACCGATGGTGTCGGGCAAATTGCTCCAGAACCACATCACCAAATCGCCTGAGTCATTCGCCGTTTGCAGGCTCAACTCAACACGTCGCCAGCGGCGGCCGCCCTTCACTTCGATGATTTGTTCGCGAACGGTTCCGCTATCGACCGTTCCTGAGTCTTGCCACTCACTTTCCTGGACCAGGCGTGGATGCTTGCTGGGTTGGCGAACGATGAACGAAGCCCCCGTGTCCTCGCAGGCTTGCAGGACGGGGAGCGTGCAATAGAGCCGGTCAGCCATCCACAACTGGCCCGCGCATGCGCGGGCCAGCAGCGGTAAAACACTGACTCGCTCACTGGCGTAGGCATCTTCCCACGGCTGAAGATCAACGACTAAATCCAGATCCGGATCGTAGGCAACTACTGAAAATCCTGGGCGCGCTGCGCCGCGCTCATTGCGCAGAGCGCCAAGACGTTTTTCAGTGGCCGGCAGGTGGTTGCCATCCACAATACGCAACTGCCAACCGGGTAGGATCGATGAATGGCCGAGCGTTTCGACGGTCGGTATCAAACGCTCGGCACTGCCCGAAATGAGGGCGCGAAGCAGCTCGGGTTCGGTCCGCTTGATCTTGTCATAGAGTGCCGAAACACTGACCGAAAGGCCCTCCATCTTGCGCGCCGCCGCGTGCAACGACGGCCTCAAGCCCAATGAAACAAGGGACATCAGCTCAACAACGGTTGAAAACAAAAGCTCACGTGAGTACTGCCGTTGGCGGTGATCATCGAACACCTTGTCAACCCAAGCGGCATCTACTGCCTGCTCTAATATCAACTTGGTCATGACGCTGGCCGGCGCCTGTTTTTCAAACCGTTCTAAAACCTTTTCCCACATAGTTTCGTCGTCCTGACTGGATTGGTTAGGGGATTTTAAACCAAGACCTTGAAAGGGATG
>NZ_JAIWYM010000072.1:0-1520 GCF_020515595.1 Pseudomonas sp. MWU16-30323 | reverse complement strand
AAACAGTCACTTCGGTTCGCCTGAACCGTTCCTCTCGAATGACCTGATCGCAAGGAAGCCGATTCTTGGCAGACACCGTACACGCCGCCCGTGTGGGCGATCCCATTCTGCACACCTCCGTCTGGGCTGAAATCCTCGCTACCGTCGCGGAAGCTGTCGTGTATGCCGCCGTCACTGCTGCGGTGATCGCCGCGGCACCGGCTGTTGCCGTAGCAGCGGCAGGCGCGGTGGTGATCAGCGTAGGCGCCGGTTTGTTGGTGACGGCAACGAGCCTGATTCCTGCCGGTGACAAATCCATCGGAGAGCATTTCAGCGATGCGTGCAGCGGCTTTTTCAACGCGCTGATTCCCCCCACGCCCCAGGGCAACATCGCCAGCGGTGCCGTCGATACTCGCATCAATAGCCAACTGGCCGCCCGTGCCGCCGGCATACAAACCGACGAACCCGACGAGCCCTCGGCCAAGCCCAGTGTGATGGAGACCCTTTTGGGCGTGGTCGCCGGACTCAACCCGGTCGTCGCGATCTACCAAACCATCGACGGCATTATCAACCCGCCCATGGTGGCCACGCCGGCCAGCGGAACCCGGCCCGCCGAACTGGACCAGGTGGTGTGCATGCGCCATCTGCCCATGCCCACCCAATACCTGGCCGAGGGCTCGTCGGAAGTTTTCATCAACAGTCAACCGGCCGTCCGTAGCGGTGATCGCACTACCTGCGAGGCCACCGTCGGCCCGGATACCGACGTATCACCGGATGTTCGCATCGGCGGCGAGCCGTTGGTGGTACGGCCCATCCAAGGTGGGAAAAACAAAATCGGCATGGCGGTGGGCATCATCGCCGGCATCCTCATCGCCCGAAAGTTCGGGCCCAAAAGCTGCACGGTGGGCAACCCGGTGGCCGTGTCCACCGGCAGCAAGGTCCAGGACGGCCCGGAAGACCTGGACTTCACCCTCCCCGGCATCCTGCCCATCGTGTGGGCACGTCGGTACAACAGCAATGACCGGCGCGACAACGGGCTGTTCGGCGTCGGCTGGAGCGTGTTCTACGAAGTTGAAATCGTGCGCGTGCCCCACCCGGACGGCGGTGACCTGTGGGTGTACATCAACGCCGAGGGTGAGCGCCTGGAACTGGGTCAACTCAAGCCGGGCAATCGCTTTGTCAGCGTCCTCGACGGCCTTGCTTTTTTTGCCATAAGCGATGACTTGACGGTGGTCGAGGACATCCATGAAGGTCTGTATCAGGTCTTTGAAACCGATCCCCACCACCCGCAGCGCTCGCGGCTCGTGCGCCTGGGTGACCGCAATCGCAATACCCTCAATTTGCACTATGACGACCGGGGCCGGTTGCTGCATCTGCTTGACACACGCAGCCGCGTCACCGTGCGCCTACGCTACAACGACTTGCACCCCGGTCGGGTGGAGCGAGTTGAGCGCCTGTACTTCAGTGACGAAGGCCCCGGGCATCTGGAACGCACCGAGCCGTTGGTGCACTACCGCTATGACAGCCAGGGCGACCTGAGC
>NZ_JAIWYM010000071.1:0-1623 GCF_020515595.1 Pseudomonas sp. MWU16-30323 | reverse complement strand
AAAAACATTCCGGGGGCGGCAAGAGTATGGTCATGCCTTTCTACTCAGAAGAACGCAAAGCTGCGCTGCTAAAAATGATGCTTCCGCCCCTGAACCTCTCGGCGGCGGAGGTTGCTCGCCGTGAGGGTTGCAGTGATATGTCTCTCCATTATTGGCGCAAACAAGCCGCTGCCAGAGGAACGCAATTGTCCGACGCCAAACAACCTGTTGAGAATTGGTCAGCCGAATCCAAAATGGCGGTCATCATAGAAACAGCAGCTTTGTCAGAGCTGGAACTGGGTGAGTACTGCCGGCGCAAAGGGATTTTTCCTGAGCAAATCACTGATTGGCGCAATGCATTTATCGCCAGTAGCACCCAGCAAACAAAGGTTAAAAATGTAAACACCGGCCAGTCGAAGAACGATAAAAACCGTATCCGCGAGCTTGAACGCGAACTGCGGCGCAAGGATGCGGCATTGGCGGAGACGGCGGCGTTACTGGTGTTGCGAAAAAAGCTCAATGCCTACTGGGGGAGCGACGACGAGGGCAGCTGACCTTGTTGCCAGAACGGTATTTACTCGTCGGTTGGCTCAATGAAGCCATCGCGGCGGGCGCCCGCAGGGCGCCTGCTTGTCTGGAGGTCGGCATTTCGCTACGAACGCTGCAACGCTGGAGTTTGCCTGAAGAAATGCTGGCAGATGGGCGTACCACAACGGTAAGACCTGCGCCCAGCAACGCGCTCAGTGAGTTCGAGCGCCAGGCCATCGTGGCGCTGTGCAACAGCAAGGTATACGCGCACCTGCCACCGAGTCAGATCGTGCCGCAACTGGCAGACGAGGGGCGTTATGTGGCCTCAGAAGCGACGTTTTATCGTGTGTTGCATGCCGCTGGCCAGCAGCAGCATCGTTCGCGTGCCAAGCGGCCCCATCGTCATCAGGCACCCACCACTTATGCAGCGACTTCTGCTAATCAGGTATGGTCGTGGGACATCACGTACTTGCCGTCACCCGTTCGCGGGAAGTTTTACTACCTTTATCTGATCGAGGATATCTACAGCCGAAAGGCGGTGGGCTGGGAAGTTTACGACGTAGAAAGTGGTGAAAAAGCAGCGGTATTACTGCAACGAAGCGTGACCCAGGAAAAGTGCTGGCGCCAGCCGCTGGTGCTGCACTCCGACAACGGCGCGCCGATGAAGTCGGTGACCCTGCTGACCAAGATGTACGATCTGGGCATCACGCCATCGCGTGGTCGACCGCGGGTCAGCAACGACAACCCGTACTCGGAATCACTGTTCAGGACACTGAAATATTGCCCGCAGTGGCCGCTAGGTGGTTTTAACAGCCTGGATGATGCGCGTGTTTGGGTGAGGGATTTTATGACCTGGTACAACACCGAGCATCGTCATAGCCGAATCCGTTTTGTGACACCGGCTCAACGTCACGAGGGAAAAGATCAGGAAATCCTGGCCCGGCGCGACGCAATCTATGGGCAGGCTAGAGAAAGAAGACCGGAACGTTGGTCAGGTGAGACACGCAACTGGAAACCAGTCGGAACGGTATATCTGAACCCCGAAAGGGAGCTGACAGTGAGCATCAAGGTCGCGTAGCACCACGGTGGACGCGACAACTACCTTGAAAAACGCCG
>NZ_JAIWYM010000070.1:0-2012 GCF_020515595.1 Pseudomonas sp. MWU16-30323 | reverse complement strand
TAACGGCCCGGTGGTGAATGCGCCGATGCCTTATCCGGGCACGCCCGAAAGGTTGGATAACCTGTTGGTGCATCCTATTCCGATGGGGCAGGAGACGGGGATTACGCACTATCCGGGGCCGGATGCCGAGGACGTTACCTGGCGGGATACGATCATCACGTTTCCTGCCGATTCGGGTGTGTCGCCGTTGTATTTGGTGTTTGCCAAGCCGGCGGTGAAGCCGTTGGAGGTAGATGCTTACGGTGCATTCAGTGGGCGGCCAAGAAACGGTTTGCATGTAGATCACATGCCGTCTCAGGCCGCCTTGAAGCGTTATTTGGAAGCAAAAGCAGATCTTGATGATGATGAAATCGAAGCATTAATGAGGAGTGTTGGCTGCATCGCTATTCCTGCACGGGTTCATCAAAGGTATAGCGAGACATATGGTGGTAGAAATACTAAGGCCAGGCAGCGTCTGGACGCCGGCGATCTGCGGGGAGCTGTTGAGAGTAATTTCGATGCAATAAAGCCTTACCTGTTAGAGGAGGGGCACTCGGAGTCTGAACTTGAGGGCGCGCGTGCCAACATGCACAAAGTAAATGAAGATCAGGGGTGGTACTGATGGACTCTTTCACAATAAACGGCTGGCTGGCAGGGCTTGGTCGCACCTATGGTGAGCTTGTCAGCGAAGGTACGATTCTTAACCTTCCGTTGAAGTCAATGTTTGACACGTCTGACAATGAGGACTTGCTTCAGAATCCCGCAGCTGGCGTGAAGCTATGGTTTTGGGCTGATTCCAGGCGCTTGAAAAAAGTAATGATCACGTTGATCCAAACAGTCGGCCAGCCGGTCTATACAGGGCAATTGCCTGAACCGTTCGCGCTGCATATGGACCGGGGTTCCGTGCGTAACTTTCTCGGGGAACCGAATGAGTCGAAACTCCCTGTCAAACTTCCCGGTGGTCTTGGTATGCGAAGTGGTTCGGATACTTATTATCTGACTCAAAAGGCTTTTTCTAACGTTAAGGTGACGCTCAGCTACCTCGAAAACTTGTCCGTGAACAACATTAGCTTTTCCCTGATCAAGGAGACTGGCAAATATTACTGATTACACAGAAGAAGAATTTGTAAGCCTTATCAATCAAATACTAATCGCCAACAAGGGTGGGACTGATGCCGACCTGGGTGGATTGATTGAGCAATTTCGGCAGATCTCTGGGCACCCGGATGGTTCTGACTTAATTTTCTACCCTGAACCAAGTGACGATAGCTCTGCCGAAGGAGTTGCTCTGACAGTGAAGGCGTGGCGTGCTGCTCAGGGTTTGCCGGGCTTTAGAGATGCCTAACTCCCCTGCCTTCAAGTTATGGCATGTAGGAACGACGGTCATGCACAGATACTTATGCATCGGAGGAGTCGGGTATAGGGCGGGCAGACATGGCGGATGCACAAGTCAAACATAACTTCTCCGAGTACACCGAGGCCGAATTCGTCGAGCTGTTGGAAGCGCTTTGCAGGGAAGATCGAGAGGCTGATAACGATGATCGTGCTGACTTGCTTTTGTTGCACTTTGAGAAAGTTAGTGGGCATCCCGCAGGCTCAGATTTGATCTATTTCCCGGAACCCGGAGCAGATAGTTCACCGGAAGGAGTGATGCAGATTGTGAAAGACTGGCGTGCAGCCCATGGCATGCCGGGCTTCAAAGATGCTTGATACCCCCACACTGTAGGAGCGAGCTAGCTCGCGAAGTTCGTTAACGATAACGCGTGCTTGCTGGGTAAACGCGGCGCCCTTGAGTTTTTCGCGAGCAATCATCCACAGCGTGCAAGTGGTGGTCTGGAGTTCGCTGTGGATGGCTTGTGGGTTGATCATCATTGCCGCAGTGGATGCGCCGATCCAGCTGTGGGAGAGCCACAAGAAACCGCTGATGATCAAGCAGGAAGTGCGCGACGAGCACAGGGACCAGGAAGGCCGGCCCGAGGTCAAGCAGCGGATCCGCCAGTACCGCGCGGGCAAGGGCAAGCGGCCGGATCCGC